>JANNXY010000020.1:0-30128 GCA_031409775.1 bacterium
CCTGACTTCCGCACCCCTCTAAATCTTTCTAAAATACCCATATAGTTAAACACGGACCCTTCCAAAATGGGTGTTGCATGGGTAAAATCATGGTATGTTCATCCGCAAACTCAAAAATCGTAGCGGGTCAGTTTCTATCCAAGCCATCGAGAAAAAGAATGGTCGCTACTATGTTGTGAAATCCTTTGGCTCATCGAAAGACCCTAACGAAATCGAAAAACTGCTCTTTGCAGCGAAGACTTTTCTTTTAAACCCAACGGGGACATCTCCTTTGTTTCAAACATTGTCAGAGGAAGACATTGCTATTGATTCATTCTTCAGGACACTTGAAAATGAGGCTATCCAAACAATTGGCCCAGAACTGATTTTCGGCGCTCTCTTTGATCGCATTGGCTCAATGCGGTTCCAAACATTCTCTTTCGCCATCTGGTCATCGCGAGACTTTCCTACCCTACAAGCAAACTGAAAACCGTTGATTACTTGTATTGGTATCAAGGCGTGAGGGTTGGCGAAGATTCATTGTATCGATCCCTAGACCTGCTTCATGAAAAATACAAAAAGGCAGTCGAGAGAATTTCATACGAACACACCAAGAAAACAGTCGGCACCATTTCAGTCGTCTTCTACGATATGACCACTTTGTATTTTGAAACGGAAGACGAAGATGATCTCCGCAAAATCGGCTTCTCGAAAGACGGTAAGTTCCAGTGTCCCCAGATCATGGTGGGGCTACTTGTGGGAGAAGGTGGTTATCCCATAGGTTACGATATCTTTGAAGGTAACACTTTCGAAGGAAAAACGCTTGTTCCCACGCTTCAAAATATCCAGAAAAAGTATGGGTTCAAGAAACCAATAGTGGTGGCAGATGCAGCAATGCTTTCAAAAAATACAGTTACCGAGCTTCAGAAAGAAAACTACACTTTCATCATTGGGGCCCGTATCAAGAATGAAACTGAAGCGATGAAAAAAGAAATTCTCCAGGTTAGAAAAGAAATGAAAAATGGAGATGCTCGAGCTTTGGCCAAAGAGGAGATGAGGCTGATTATCTCGTACTCCGACAAACGAGCGCGAAAGGATGCTTTTAATAGAGAGAAGGGACTAAAAAAGCTTCGATTGAAAGTGAAAAGTGGGATATTCACCAAAAGCTCCATCACTAATCGAGGGTACAACAAGTTTCTGACGCTTGGGGAAGATGTTCCTGTATTAATCGATGAAGAAAAGATCAAAGCCGACGCAGAATGGGATGGACTGAAAGGATATGTGACTAACAGCGCCCTGTCTCCCGATAAAGTCCTGGAACATTACGGCCATCTGTGGCAGATCGAGAAAGCATTTAGAATATCAAAGACTGATTTGAGGATTCGCCCGATCCACCATTACAAAAAGAGACGGATAGAAGCACATCTGTGCATTGCCTTTGTAGCATACAGCATCTGGAAAGAGTTAGAGAGACTTCTGTCACAGAAAGACCTTTCGATGAGCCCGAAACGAGCCGGAGAATTGACACATACCATGTATCAAATCGAATATACCCTGCCTCATTCACAAAAAACACAGAAAAAAATACTGCGCATGAGCGACGAACAGCTCCTGCTATACAATACTATTTACAATTGAGGGTGTTGCAATGAGGAAGTCAGGAGTTACATCAAAGTCGTCCGAGAATTGTAGGGCGACTTTTGTGCGTAGATCATCTAGGTCAATGTTTGAAACAAAGAACTGCTGAACACCTGTCCTGCAGGCGACTTTCATAATGATACTTCCGGTTGCTTGTCGGAGTATTATCCGCTGATGTTTGGCTCGAGTAGGACTTATAATCCCATAGGTCACCTTGGCACCTAGCCTCTGGACGAACGCAACGATCGGGTCGGCACCTTCTATCACAGTCGAGTGCCGACCCTGCCGTGCTGAAATTGTTTTTCTTTTGGCCATAAATTTAAATAAAATTACCTCGTCGGAATCGGGAGTCTTTTTCCTAATTCATTTCGAGGTAGTATAGAAGCAATGTTTTTCCTAATTTTGTCATAAGAAACTGGTAGCCATATCCGATACCTTTCACAGAACACCATCCAGATACTGATTCGAGCAGTGGACGAATTTCTATGCCTGGCTTTATCGGAGCAGTTTCTCTGAATCAATGAACACATTTGGCCTAAGTCGTCGTTTGAAAGACTGATGCCGTATCTTTCCCAGCCTCTCCTCTTTGCGTGGATTCTCTGAGATTTTGATTTTCCCATATTTGCTATATCTGAAATAGATATTGGCATTTGGTTGACAGGAAGTCAAATTTGTGTAGGATAGGGATTGGGAAGTGGTCTATAAAATGGGTGTTTCTAGAATCTCACTGATCACTTTCCCACTACTTTGTTCTTTGTAAAATTTGAGGTGTTCTCAGCAAGAACTGGTTCTACACGCCCGCTGAACACCCCTCCTCTAGCATTTCGAGCAATCGAGATACTGGAGGCCCTTTCGAAGGATTCAATATAAATTGAATTTTTTGAAAGGGTGGGTGGTCTAGGAAAAGCCTGTTTCTAGTGACGTGCTGACCACTCATCCTTCCTTTTCGCCTCGGCGAGTGCTGGTATTCTATGGTAATCATGTTTCTAGTGGTTAAATGAACACCAGCATCTCTTTCAGTTCCTTCTTTGTCCGCCATAGCTTTTAGCAAAGGCGGAATACAATTTGGTGGTGTGGTCTACCTCCCATATGTTTCTAGGATAGAAATGACCACACCACCATAAGATTTGAGATTGGCTAAGACCTAGGTGATTCTAATGAGCGCCTGCCCTCTCACCGTGTCTTGTTCGCTTCGGCAAAACAGGATGCGGCCTTCTTCAGAGAATTTTTGCTTAAGAATTTTCTGAAGAGGGTGTGTGCTATCGACCTAATGTTCCTAAAAATAAAATGTACACATTCCTCTACTAGTTCCTTAAAAACAAACCTGTCCTGCTTCGCATAAAGCTTCGCAGGACTAAACCAAAGTCGCCAGAGCTCGAAAGAGTAACGGCGCAATGTAAATGAAAAACCGCATCATCGCGATCATTCATCGCGTTAAATTCAGTGCAGCAGGCGAAGCCCGCCCAACCCTCGTCCGGATCACTCTGGCCGATGGCTTTGTTGCACCAACCCTTTATCCCCAACAAAAACAGCAGGTTCCGTAAGGAACCTGCTGTTTTCTGTACAATGGTGATATATGAACAAAACCAAAGACAATACTAAAGTTACCAAAAACAAGGAAAAATACAAGGTTAGGAACTGGAGCACATACAACAAGGCCTTAATTCAGAGAGGATCCCTTACCCTCTGGATCTCAGACGATATTGCAGATTGGTGGTACGGAGAAGGACATGATACATACAGCGATAGAGCAATTGAAACCATCCTAACTTTAAAATCCCTTTACAAGCTACCACTACGATCAGTTATTGGTCTCACTGTATCCCTATTCAAATTATCAGAAATTGATTTAGATGTTCCTGATTACACCACCATATCCAGGAGAGCCAAGGCTCTTACCGTAAAGCTCAAAGTTTCAAAGAAAGAAGCCACAGATTTAATCCTAGACTCCACCGGTTCTAAAGTATACGGCGAGGGAGAGTGGAAGGTGAGGAAACATGGTTGGAGCAAAAGAAGAACGTGGAAGAAGATACATATTGGGATTGATTCTCTAGGCGAAATACGAGCGGTATCTGTTACAGAGAAAGACACCCACGATAGCACCGTGATTGATGATATCGTAAATCAAGAGGAAGCCGTAATCACAGAATTTTATGGCGATGGAGCATATGATAAATATGGAGTATACCAAGCCTTACTCTCTAGAGGAGTAACAGAGTTCCATATACCACCCCAGAAGAACGCTAGGATTAAAATTCATGGTAATAGTAGTCTACCTCGGTATCCAAGAGATGAGAACCTTCGAGCTATACGTAAACGTACGCGTAAAATATGGAAGCAAGAATC
This sequence comes from bacterium, assembly GCA_031409775.1. Taxonomy (GTDB): domain Bacteria; phylum Patescibacteriota; class Minisyncoccia; order Phycocordibacterales; family CAIZIN01; genus JANNXY01. The sequence goes on from JANNXY010000020.1 coordinate 3,964, forward strand.
TGGATACCATACTAGATCTCTGGGAGAGACGATAATGTTTAGGTACAAAACAGCCTTTGGTGATCATATGGCATTCCGTACTGATACTAGCCAGAGAAATGAAGTAGTGACTAAATGCAACATACTCAACACCTTTCATTTCCTAGGAGTGCCAGAGAGTTATATAGCAACCTGAGATACGGGAAGGTGACTCAATCGAGAGATTGGGGTTTTTGAAGTGGGTGGGGAGGGTTTTGTGCAACAAAGCCGATTTATGCTAAGAACTATTTCATTCTTGATATATAAATGCTTTTGACAAGGTCAACCTTTTCCACCAAACCTTTTGAAACAAGCTCATCCACAAAATCCTTCACACCACAAGGATTTGTATAATCATGAAATAAGATATAACTACCTTTCTTTACAAATTTGGACCAATTATAGAAATCACTCTCTACAGCATGCCTAGAGTGATCACCATCAATAAAAAGTAAATCGATTTTCTTCCCGTCCCACTTCTTTGCCATATCCTCTGAACTCCCTCGGTGTTTTATTAATTGTTTCTTCTTTGATTCTGGGATATTTCTTTCAAAAATATTATAAGTGTTATATTTCCCCTCTGTCATGCCGTTATTATCCCAAGTATCTACACAATGTAGGGTTGTCCCATCATCAATCCCTCTCAGCAGGAAATTCGCAGATTTACCCTTGTATGAGCCGATTTCAAGAATTATTCCGTCCTTTATTTTCTTTGCACATTTATAAAGAAGATATCCCTCTTCTAACTGAAGCTGCCCCATCACTCCCCTTTCTTTGTAAAAAAACAAAGATAAAAAAAATTTTAATTGAATTAATCATACTTTATGGTTATTTAATAAATTTTGATTTGTACAACTTTTGTATACAAGAATAACTCAAAATCCCACCAAATCCAAAGAAATCAGCAATTCTGATAAAAAACTTGGAGCAATAAATTCTTAGAAAATTGAAATCATGTATTTTTTCCAAATTACTCCAGGACATATCTTGATGTGTATAGTCTGATAATACTACGTACTTGGCATTACGTGCCATCCAATTAATTAAATCATACTTTAGTTTCTCATCCTTCCATTTGGCATGAGTTATGTTCATACAGACAATACAATCATAACCAGAAATATCGTTTTTTACTATGGTTTGGATGCCAACACAGTAACAATTATTAACACCTTTTTTGTTGATCATTTGACAACTCTGGCTGTCGGCATCAACTCCGACTGATTCTATTCCTAGATGCGCAAGGACCGCAATGAAATGACCCGTATCACTACCGATATCCATAACTTTCTTCACCCCCAATTCTTTGAGTTTCCTCGCTACATCCCAATCTCGGATTAGTACCTGGGCAGCATTCTTTGTGTTTGTTGGAATAATATTCGGCCTGCCGTCTGACCAAAACCAATCATAAGTATGTTTATAGTCTCCCCAAACTATTTCATCTTCTGTGTTTTGCAACTTTGAAAGGACTTCATCATAGATCTTGTTCATATTGGATTATTCATTAATGTTCTATATAATCTTACGCGAATATTTTTGTATAAAATAAGAACAATTATACCACAGAAGTAAGAGATGGTTGTTGCCCAAGCCGCACCGTAAATACCATACTTAGGTATAAGAAAAAAGTTAAGCCCAACATTGATCACCATAACCAAAAATGTACTCAGAAGTGTGACAAACTGCTTGTCTTCAGCCAACAAGAAGTATTGTGCAACATACCAAATAGCGACAGCGACCCCTGCCCAAGAATATATTTGTAGTACTCCAATTGATGCTACAAACTCTGATCCATATAAAATTAATATAATTGGTTTTGCTAGAACAGTGATTGATCCAGCAATAATAGTTGTAATTACAATTAAAAATAATGTCAGTCTAATAAATCTTTTGCTATAAATATTACCATTTAGAATTTTTGCACCAAGTAATGCCGGGAACAAAGAGTGTACGATAAATTGTGGAATAAACTGTAGCGCTTCAGCAATCCTTACTCCAGCATCATATAATCCAACAGATTTAGTATCCAATAAATGTTTAATAATTACTTGATCAACGCGTGTATAAATAATGATAAACCAAGCAGAAATCATAAGTGGAAATGAACTTAATATGAGATATTTGACTGTATTCCATTTGGCAAACCAACATTTGATAGAACCAATATATTTCTGTCTTATAAAAATAAAGAAAATCATATAGAGAATTTGTTCCAATGTGACTATCGCAGCTAGATATATTACCCCGCCACCCAACACTACTGTCCCAAGCTTGATAACACTTAGCACCAAAGTTACATACAAGGTAACAATAGCAGGGTACCTAGACTTAACCTCTGCTTGGAATTCATACGCCACTATATTCCATCCATTGAAAAGGAAAGATAACGACATAATCACTACAAGCCAGAAAGATAAAGGATCGCTAGTTGAAATATATGCAATGACAAGAACCAATAATGAGGTCAGGGAGCCAGCAACAATTTTAATTGCTATAGAAGAACCAAGTAGCTCATTTTTATCTTGAGGTCGCTTTATTAGTTCTCGGTAAAGTACTTGCTCTATACCCAAACTACTAAAAACTGAAAAAAGTGTAATAAGACTTAATGCATAACTAAGCTCTCCATAACTTGTGGGTCCAAGCAATCTTGTTATATAGGCCGAGACAATTATAGAAACTACCATTCCTATAATACGGGCAAAAAACATCCAACCCAGGTTTAGAAAATGCCTTTTGAATCCTTCATTCGCTACAAATTTATTAAGTTTATTGAACATGCTTTTTAAATCAATTAATACATTATAAACCCTAGACATAAAAATGTATAAGATCTCTTTCTCTAATAATCAATCTGGGTGTATAATACTTCTTTATGAGAGACAAAATTAAGAAAATTCCTTTCGCCAAATTTATTTATTTTTATCCTATTTATATAAAAAATATAATTCAATGCTGGCAAAAGAAGAAATATATTAAAAAAAATAACCCTTTAGAATTTAACCTTTTAAATAGCGTTCGAGATCATGTAAAAGAAATTTATAATAAACCACAACTCAACCTAGTAAATAAGGATCAGTACTACAGCGGAAAAAATATACTTGGATACCCTGCTTTGTCTTATATCCACAAAGACGACCAACCAATTGGTTGGTCTGGAACAACGATAGACAGAAATGGGAAATCACTCCCGTTTCTACAGATTAAACCCGACATAGTTACAAACTTTCCTCTTATTTTCGAAACCTATAAACCAGAATTCATTGTTGATTTCGGAACAGCTTCAGGTGGTTTTGCTATCTTCTCCTTCGAGGCAGCTTCTAAATACTGCACTCCAAAGGTGCTCACTATTGATATAAGCCCAAATGATGTTAATGATGCAAATGAATTTCATAAGGCGTATGGTTCACAAGAAAAAATCAAATTTATAGCAGGTAAAAGCAGCCTGGACTACTTGGATGAGGTAAAACAATTCATTTCACAAGCAAAGGAATCACAAAGAATTCTTTTCTCTTTTGACAACGACCATACTTATGAGCATACATACAAAGAACTTACACAGTTTGCTCCCCTCCTGCGATCAGGTGATGTCATTCTCATGCAGGATACATGGGACCAAGACCTCTATGGACACGAGACATCTCCAATGCTCGCCGTGGAACGTTTCCTTTCGGAAAATAATGATTTCGCTTTAGATGTTGATTTGTTGAAAAAAATGGAATTGCCTTGCAATTTTATCTACGGAGTACTATTAAAAAAATAGAATGAATGAAACAGTAAAAAGTACCTACAAGGAAATCGAGTACACCAGAGAAATGACTCCGTATATGGCGTACTTCCAGGGGTTAGAAGACGTATTGGATTTCACTATTACTGATAGCTTCGCGGACCTTGGCTGCAACAATGGACGCCTAATGGAAGCACTTAATGCCAAGTATCCACATATCGAAATGATCGGGTATGACTATTTCGAATGGTCAAAGCAATATGCAGCAAATAGTATAAAGGAATTCGTATATGTAAGTGACCTCTCTAAGCCTTTTACTTTCAAAAAGCAATACGACATTGTGAACTGTTCAGAAGTTGGTGAACATATTCCAAAGGAAGCGGAGCAGGATTTCATCGATAATCTAGTAAATGCTACGAAAGATATTCTTCTTCTCACATGGTCTAATCAAAAAACAGATCATGACGGTCAGCACCTCAACCCACGTCCAAAAGGTTATATAATCAAAGAACTAGAAAAGCGTGGATTTAGCTACTGGGAAATAGAGAGTCGGAAACTGCGCGCAAACCTATACAATAGACTCGATGGTATTGGATACGGTTGGTGGGCAAAGAATATAATGATATTCAAAAGAAAACGGTTTGCCGATATTCATAATTCATATTTCTTTCAGAATATTTCTACTGACAACAGCAGTCACAAGAAAGTGCTGAGACACAGTAGCCTTACTCCATGGTCTCTTCAGTCACAATTCAGATTTACCACGGGATTGATCCACAGGTTTGCTGATCAGAAGAAAAGTGTTTCTTTCATCCGAGCAAGCGATGGTGATTACTTATTTCTCAGGGAGATTGCTCGAGGTAGTGCAACACCGGGCAGACGAGCACTCACTGCCCCATATAGCTCTATAGACATGGCAAAGTATCGATCACTATTCTGGCAAAATGATTTCATAACGCTTAACCTAGAAAAGCACGAACATCGATCATGGATGAAATTTATCATTGTTGATTTCTGGATGAAAATAGCAACCAAACTTCTGAAGCGAAGCGTGCGTGGAATAGAGAGTCCAAAACTTGCGCTTATTATCGACAAAATTCTTCATCCCCTCACATGGTTCGGGATATTGCCTAGATTCCATGCGTGGTTATATAGCTATTGGAAGGGTAGAAATTACTACGATAAAACCAAGAGAGTTATTTCTCATCGCGTCATCTCTAGTGAAGTTCTATATGCACTTGTTGGAACGAAATGGATTTTCAGAAACTTCCCCAACTCTATCGGCATAATCGCAAGTGAACAGAAACTTGCTGTTATTAGAAAACTGATGGAAAATAAAGAATATCAACAGTATCTTGGTATTGAGAAATTGTCTTCATATATAAGTATCCCACAAAAGGGTGCCGCGGATGATCTAGACAAGCTAGTAGAGAAAGTTGGTGAACAAGTGAGGTATGCATCTGCCAATGGTACCAAGATCTTCCTCGTGGGTGCAGGGAGTGCAAAGATAGGACTACTCCCCTTTCTTAGGCATTATAGCAATGCGATATTTATCGACGTAGGAGCAGGGATAGATGCAATAGGTGGAATGATCTGCCAAGACCGACCATACTTTGCTGAGTGGATAAATTATAAGTTAAAGGATTACGACTACTCCCAGATAGATCTCATGGACCAAGACAACCCTGCGTGGGAGAGCACAGATTACAAAACTATCGAACTGTAAGTTGCTCCTACTTGTATTCAGACCACCACATGCTATTATAATTCCATGGAATTTATACCACTTTTTCGACCATCATACGATGAGAGAGAGCTAAACGCACTCAGAGAACCATTCGAAAAAGGTTGGATAGGACTTGGGCCAAAAACCAAAGAATTTGAAGATAAGTTTGCACTGTATACCCAAGCGAAGCATTGCTCTATGCTGAACTCAGCAACATCTGCCCTGCATTTAGCATTCAGCCTTTTTAATATCAGGGGCAAAGAAATTATCACTACATCATTAACATTTGTCTCTACAAATCATGCCATTCTATATGAAGAGGGTATCCCTGTTTTCTGTGACATCGAACCAGACACACTCAACATAGATGCTAGCAAAATCGAAGAATTAATTACTCCAAATACAGCAGGAATAGTCTGTGTAGACTACGGAGGTCATCCCTGTGATATGGACAAGATCAACGAGATTGTAAAGAAACATAATCTCTTCGTCGTAGAGGATGCAGCACACTCCTGTGGATCCATGTACAAAGGGAAACCGGTTGGTTCGCTCACCGATATTACAAGCTTCAGCTTCCATGCTGTAAAGAACCTTGCGACCGGTGACGGAGGTGCGCTCACTTTTGACAACGATAAATGGGCTGAGATTCTGAGAAAAAGACGCTGGCTAGGGATCAACAAAAGCACATTCGATAGAACGATCACAGACAAAGGTTATCATTGGTACTACGAAGTAGAAGAACTTGGTTACAAATACCACATGAACGACATCAACGCCTCCTTGGGTATTGTTCAACTAGAAAAGCTAGATGGGCACATTGCCCGAAAGAGAGAGATCGCAAAGAGGTACAACGAGGCGTTCAAAGACATAACCTGGATCGAAACACCTGTAGAGAAGGATTACGCTACAAGCGCTACCCACAACTATTGCATCAAGGTACCAGCAACAGATCGAGACGCAATCATTTCTCACATGATGGAAAACAAAGTGACTGCAGGAATGCACTATATCCCAAACCACCTTTACAAGATGTATCAGCCGTACATGAAGGGTAGATCACTTCCTATAACAGAATCCGTGTGGAAAAAGATTGTTCTCCTCCCTATGTTCCCAGGACTAACAGACGAACAGGTATCTTATATTATCGATACAGTTAAATCATTTAAGAAAAATTAATATTATGCCCAAAATACTCTTTGTGTGTTTAGGTGCATACAAGATTGAATCATATAAGAATGAGCAGAACTTCGACAGACAGTCTCTGTATTCTATCGCCCTAAGTCAACTACTCGAGATCGCAAAGGATGAGAAGGACAGAAATCATTCACAAATAGACTTGGTCGTCATAGACAACACAACTTCAAATCCGAATGAGCTAATCCATGAGTTAGCTAATCAATTCACCGATCCACACATAAAAGATGTGATGCTAATAAACAACAATGCATACAGAATGAAAAGCAAAGGTGCTGGAGAATATCTGATGTGTAGAGCGGTTATAGATAAACATAGTGAAATCATTGAAAGCTATGACTGGATCGTCTACTATACACTTCGTCAGATAATAACTTCGCCCATTATTATAGACACTATCGCAAATGAATTTAAAAACAGTTCGAACTCATCAATTATCGTTGGTAACCCAACCTACCTGTTCAGCTCTGGTAAAAGACTTCCTTCTGCCCCAGGAAACTACTGTGACATGATATTTGCAATGAGACCCAAAGAGTTCATTGGGTATATAGCTAGTATGACTCCAGGCGAATTGGCTGCCAAAAATATAAGTAGCGAACAAAATCTATTTAACTATGTAAACTTTAGTGGAAAAAATAAAATTGAGTTAGATAGACTAGGTGTAATGAGGCATGATTACGCCATTAACAAAACACAGATCGTATAAATTATAATCACTCACATGGAACAAACACTTTCACTTAACCTAAAGGAAATAGATTCAGAATTCAGAGAATATAATTCCAGAACCTTTACCACTGATACCGATATTTCTAGAATATTTAACATGTCGGTATATCCTACTTTTAAATATTACATAGGCAAAGTAACACTTATAAACCAACCCGCAAGCAACCAAGACAGAACAAGACTACTAACAATCAAAACAGTTAGTAGTGCCATACAAGCGAAAGTTAGAAATCTTTTCACAAGAAACAGCAACGTACTTTATATTCCTGAAAGAGAAGCGAAACACGAAATAGAACCAACTTGGAAGGATATACAAAATGCCAGGAATTTGCGAAACTACTCTGCAGTTGAGCTAGATATAAGAAATTGGTCAAAGATCGTCTATGCTTATCGTATATTCACAAGTTACAAAATATCTGTTTTCGAACGTGAAAAATAAGTCGTTTGTGATATAATCACTGTAAATATGGCATTCAAGGTAACAAAAATGGAAATTCCTGAGGTATTACTTGTCAAATCAGACAAGTTCTATGATGACAGGGGGTATTTTATGGAATTATCAAAGCTCAGTGAATTCAAAGAGATCAGCCTGCCAGACCACTTTCCACAATATAACTTGTCATATTCTAAGAAAGATGTCATCAGGGGCCTACACTACCAAATAGGAGATAAGGCCCAGGGCAAACTCGTATACCTGGTTAGTGGAAACGTCAGGGATGTTTTTGTCGATGTGAGACCACTATCCCCTACTTATAGAAAGATGATGTGGATCGATCTAGCTGGAGAAGACAATACTTTTATTTATATTCCTCCGGGCTTCGCTCATGGTTTCTCGGTATTCTCAAACGAGGCATACTTTCTGTATGCCTGTACAAAAGAATACGACAAATCTACCGAAGGCGGGGTAAATTATAATGACCCTACTCTGAATATTGATTGGGGAGTATCTAGTCCTATAGTTTCAAAAAAAGATAGGGAGCTACCATTCCTAAACTGAATATGAAAACACCATTTTTTAGCGTGATTATCCCGGCATATAACAGCGAGAATTTCATCGAGCGAACTATTAGAAGTGTACTGTCCCAGACGTACGATCAATTCGAATTAATCATCGTTGACGACGGCTCCAGCGACAATACAGCCAAAATTCTGAGTAAATTTAGCTCTACCGATGCCAGGATCAGAATTATAACAACACCAAACTCCGGTGGCCCAACAACACCCACAAACATTGGGATAAATTTATCTAATGGTGAATACATAACATTTTTAGACCATGACGATGTTTGGAAACCTCACAAATTAGAAAGACTTTTAGAATTTATAGAAGACAATGCGTCTATTGGATTCATAGCATCTAATGTTGAACATTACAATGAAAAAACAAAAAATACCACACTTTCCGATCTTCGCCTTGTAAACGGAAATTTGCCCAAAAGCGATGTCTTAGCAGGAAATTACTTCAATACATTTAGTATGCTGACGATAAAGCGTTCTGTTCTAGAAAGGGTGGGTTCATTAGATACTAGTCTTAGAATGTTTGCCGACTTTGACCTGGTCACCAGAATGATTACGCACGATATACCCTACCAATTCTTACCAGATATTCTAGTAACCTACTATATTCATGACTCGAACACATCAAAACTTAGTACATCTGCATACGAAAGGGCTAAAGATTTGAAAAAGATTATTGAAAAATATCAAAAAACATACAAAAAGTTCCCCGATGCGCAAAGCAATGTATTACATGCTATAGCCAGACTACATTTGTACCTAGAAGACCGAAAACAAGCAGTGTATTATTTCAAAATGGCGATAAAATCTCACCCCAGAAAAATGAGCAACTACATACGACTGTTTGCAGCATATTTTGGGAATAATCCATATTCTAAAATTAAAACCTTGCGAGAAAAAGCTTTTAGAAAACTATAATAATGCACATCATACTAACCCACACACCCTCCATATTCTCGAAATCTAGATTAAAAGATTTTGCAAAAAAACTTCTCGGGAAAACACGTGGGCCTGATGCTGTTCTACAGAGTTTAACTAGGGGGCTAGATTCTATTTCTTTTCCCTACAAGATAAATCAGGCAATTAAACCAGGTGACACTGTGCATGTAATTAGAGGTATTGATGCTCTCAAGTATGGAATTAAACTGAAATCCGATGGGATTATAGACAAACTAGTCGTAGGGCCAAATCTGGTTGTTATACCGACCGAACATAACTCTATACTTACATCTCCGGAAATAGACTCCATACTAATCCCTTCGGTATGGACCAAAGAATTTTATACCAAACTTCTCCCGGAAGTAGCACACAAGATCCATATCTGGCCTGCTGGTGTGAAAATCCCACCAATTGATACAATCATCACAAAAAGGGATACGAAATGTCTAATCTTTAAAAAGAAGGTTCCAGATAAACTATATAATTCAGTGTGTTGTGAGCTATCAAGGAAAAATATTGCTTTCACAACACTCATATACGGTAATTTCAATCATTCGGAATATTTCGAAGCGCTCAGATCAGCACGGTTTATGATATACCTACAAGAAGTAGAGAGTCAGGGTTTAGCCATACAAGAAGCTTGGGCAAATAATGTACCGACCCTGGTTTGGAATAGTGGATCGTTTCAGTACTACACAGGAGATATTGTGTGCGGCAATATCTCTGCACCGTACCTTACAGATAAGGCTGGAATATTATTCAATAGCACAGATGATTTTCCTACCCAGCTGGAATATATGTTATCGCACTTATCCGAATTTGCCCCCAAGGAGTACTGCGAGAAAAATCTTTCTGATACTGCATCTACTCAAATTTATGTTAAAATACTACAAACTAAATAAAATTTATGGACACAAAACAACGAAATTTATTACAGACTAAAATACTTAAAAGATACGAACTTTATAAGCTTCAACACAGTAGACTAAAGAGGTTGATCAAAGATCCTTTCAGGACTATCCCCTACTTCCTAATGCTTGCGTTAGCATACAGACATCCGTTCAAAGTAAAATACAAAACTCTTTGGGGAGACAAAATCTCCTTCTACCTACCAGAAGGAAATGCGATTTATTATTACGGCTTTTTTGAAGCAAATCTCACCAACTTTTTTATTAACTTATTGAAAGAGGGTGATATTTTCTTTGATATAGGTGCCCATGTTGGATTCTACTCTGTTCTCGCAAGTAGATTAGTGGAACAAACGGGACAAGTCCATAGCTTCGAGCCGACTCCTAGAACTTTCCAAAGTCTGAAAGCTAATATGGAATCTAGGTCAAATTCAATAGTTAACAATCTCGCAGTAATGGATAAAGAGACTGAGATTGATTTTGTGGACTACGGACCAAAGTATAGCGCATTCAATTCTTTCCAAACCAGACAAAGTAAAGAAATGAATTTCTTAACACCCCCAGAAAAATTGAAAGTTAAAACTACATCCATAGATAAATACTGTGATAAAAATAAAATAATTCCGTCGGTTATAAAGATCGACGCCGAAGGAGCGGAGCACATAATTCTTAAAGCAATGACTAATGTGTTGAAAAATTATAAGCCAATAGTAACCATAGAAGTAGCTGGGGGTGAAGAATGGAAGATGAACTGCCAAGAATCTATAGATATACTGATATCAAATGGATACAAAATGTTTGAAATAGATAATTATGGATATCTTCATAAGCACACTTCTCAAGACACATATTCATATGACAATCTGGTTTTTGTTCACCCAGACAAATTCAATAAAGTTCAATTCTTAGTTAAGAGCTAAATTAGATATGATCACAGTGAAACTCAAAGGTGGTTTAGGTAATCAAATGTTCCAGTATGCATACGGTAGAAGTTTAAGCCTAGATAAAAATGATAGTTTAAAACTGGATCTGGGAAATATAATTTATCCATCTAAGCACGATACTCCCAGAGCATACGGTTTAGATAAGTTTAATATACAGGCAACATTGTACATTCCAAAAAACAATTACTTCATTAAAAGGTTTTTTTCAAAAATTTTAGGGAAAATTTGGAAGAAAGAGTCTTATTTCCACAGTGAAAAGTACTTCAGGAATAATGCAAAAATTATAGTAAATGATTTCAAACTAAAAAATCCACCCCGAAATACATCTAGTGAAACGGCTTTTGTTATCAAAGCCTCTATTTCTCCAGTTTCCATCCATATTCGTCGCGGAGATTATGTAAACGACTCAAAAACGAATACATACCACGGGGTCATAGATATAGATTATTATGAGCGAGCTATAAATTATATTAAAAAATATTACAAGGATTCCAATTTTTTCATATTTTCTGATGATATAGAATGGGTTAAGAAAAATTTAAATATACAAAGCGACACAGTATTAGTGTCTCGACCTGAAATACCTGACTATGAAGAGTTATTCTTGATGAGTTTATGCAAACACAACATCATAGCTAATTCATCATTTTCTTGGTGGGGAGCATGGCTTAACCAAAACCCAGATAAAATCGTAATAGCGCCAAAAAGATGGTTCCGAGACAAATCGATAGATACCACAGATATATGCCCACCAGAATGGATACGACTATGATATCAGTGATAATCCCCACAAAAAACGGTGGTAGCTACCTACAGAGAGCTATCGCATCGGTAGAGAAACAGATTGGAGCTGTCTTTGAAATTATTGTGATTTCTGATGGTTCAACTGACAATACAGTAGAAACCGCACGAAGGCTGGCTTCCAACATAAAATCCATGCGCGTTATAGAACTTGCAGACAATATAGGTCCCGGACTAGCTCGAGACAAAGCAATACGAGAATCAGCTGGAGAGTTCATAGCGCTCCTGGACAATGATGATGAGTGGATAAGTGGTGAAAAATTATCCGTCCAATTGAAGTTTCTAAATGAGAACAAGGACTACACGATAGTGGGATCATTGGAAGCAGAGCTAGTCAAGACTGATGCAGTCACCCATGAATCCCCCATCATCTACAGAACTACAGCTGATGATGCAGACATAAGGAAACATTGCTTGCAAAGAAACCAATTTATAACTTCTTCTATGATGTTTCGTAGAAGTGACTATATACAGGTAGGAGGTTTCTCTGATCTACGCCAGGGCGAAGACTACGAGTTAAATTTGAGGCTACTCCGGATCGGAAAGGGGGCAAATTTGGACCACTGCATAATCCGTTATTACATAAGCGAAACAGGTGCTCATCGTAGCAATAAAAAGGGCATGAATTTATCAGTCCTATCTACAATTAAGAAAAATAAAAGGAATTTTCCGAACTATTATCTGGGATTATTGAAAGCATACCTACGTCTTTTATTGAATCGGTAACAGTTATTTCGGTTCTTCGACATGTAACAGAGCCTTCAGTTCATCTTCGGGGATTTCGAATTTGGACTTTTTGGGCTCTTCCACCCCTTTTCCAAGGGGGGGATTCAGGGGGGGTGTGCTGGGCTTTACCCCAGCTTCCTTTAATACGTCCTTTAGTGCATCGCGGAGAGATGACAGGTTTTCTTGGCTCGGTCTCTTTATCTCTTCTCTCTTTTCATTTTCTACTCTCTGCTTCTCACGTTCTACTTCTTTGGCCTTTTCTTTGCTAATGTCTTCATCTGCACGAGCCTTGAGGTACGACAGTGACAGCGCATCACGGAGCTGATTCTCGTGGGTAGTATTCTGTGGTTGAGGCTTCGGTCTATCCGTCCTAGGAGGATCATTCCTCGGTGGACGATCCCTATTGTCTCTATTATCTCTCTGTCCGTCTCTGCTGTATTGAGGTTTGGTTGGAGCAGATGAGCCACTACTTGGGGCGGATGTCTCGTGCCATTTGATGATAGCCTGTTCTACTTCACTTCGCGGCTGGGCATACATAGCCCTAGAGTTTTTAATTATTTCATCTACATATACTGTGCTAGGACGCGGAGGTGTGTCGAGAGTCTTGGCAGAGAACGGTCTGGACCCGATACCATCTATCATAAGCTTGAGATACACCTGGGTGAATCCTAGATTAACGATATCTTCTGCAGTAAACACTGGTGCGAACTCCTTCTCCAACACTTCTGCATCGTATGATCCCACCCGAAACGAAATCATTGTACCCACGTTACCGAACACTGCTGCTCTGACTTCATCTGTCATCTGTTCTATATACTGGTGAGCCATAGTGAGGTTGAGTTTGTATTTGCGAGCTTCGGATAGAATCCCTGCAAATGATTCATTGGCGAAGTTCTGAAACTCGTCCACATAGAAATAGAAATTCGGCAGGCCCTTGAGGATGTCCGATGGTACGTCGGCGCGCGATAGCGCGCCGAGATAGATCTTGGTAATTAGCATCGCGCCAAGGAGGTTGGCATTCGATTCCCCCAAGCGGCCTTTGGACAGGTTGATTATCACTATCTTGCTTTCATCCATCATTTTGCGCACATCGAACGAAGATTTGGGCTGGCCTATAATATTGCGTATGAGCGGGTTAGAAATGAATTGACCTATCTTGTTCTGGATAGCAGGCGTCGCCTCGGCTGCGAATTTGTCAGTGTATTTACCGAATTCGTCAATCCAGAATGATTTGACCGATGGATCTGTGACATTATCCACCACCATTTTCCTATAGTCTTTGTCAGCGAGCATTCTGTTGATCGATATCAGAGTTGAACCAGGGAATTCTAGTAGTGCCAATATAGTGTTGTTCAATATATACTCCATACGAGCAGACCAAGCATCTACCCAGATTTTCTTGAAGGCACTCATAAGCCCAGCCGCAACCAGATGTCTCTTGTCTGCCCCCACATCCTCCATCACGTTAAATGAAATAGGGTGATCGAGGTCGAACGGCGCGAAGTAGATCACATCTTTCACCCTATGCTCTGGAACGTATTCGAGGAGTTTGTCAGCCGTGGAGCCGTGCGGGTCGATAAATGCCATACCGTTGCCGTTCTGTATATCCTGTATAGCCATAGTCTCGAGCATTGTGGACTTGCCCATACCAGTCTTCCCTATCGCGTATACATGTCTAGTACGATCTTTGGCCTTGATACCGAACCTGATACGCTTGTTACGCGCATCAGTCTCGGCAAAATATGTGATTTCGTTATCTTTGTTCATAATATTTCATTCTATATTTATTGACTTGACAATGATTCCTCATTTGCTATGATTATATCACAAATGGCTTCGGCCCGACTCTGTCGCAAGACAGAGGAAAAAAGAAACTCAAGGCATCAACTCCTTGAGTTTTTTAATTACTAATTCAAAGTCGTTTTTGCTTATATCACCAATCTTCCTAGCAAGCCTCTTAGCATCAATAAGTCTGATTTGCGATAGGATAGCCACACTTTGAATACCTTCAATAAACTTAAATTGATAATAAAATTTAGAATTTTTCTTGTTTATATTATTCCTGGATTTAGAAAGTGGAATGCCCCAGAAAATATTGTTGTTAAACTTCTTAAAAACTAAAACGGGGCGCAAGAAATCCTCACCTCTACCATCTTGTTCGAAACCAATATTTTCTCCAATATAGCAGAACCAAATTTCTCCTTCGTGGAAAAATGGTCTTCCATGATCATTGTTAACTTTCTTTTTCTTTTCATTCCAAGTATCAAATTCCTTTTTCATGTACTTGATTTATTCTACCACGACCCGCTACTTCCCCCACCACCAGATGATCCGCCACCAAAGCTCGATCCACCGCCCGAACTCCAGCCGCTACTTCCCCCTGATCTGCCACTGCCCATAAACCACGGCCTACTACCGCTTCCACTTTGCCATTTCTTGTACGAACTCGATACATAATAGTCAAAGATAAGTCCCACAACCACGAGTATCACACTTGCAACAAGGCCGATAGTAATGCCTGCGAAAAACAATACAACGAGACCCACAACCCCACCGAGTGCACCACCAAGCCACCAGCTTTTGGAACTTGCCATGATACTGACACCGACCTGCAGAAGCACAAGCAAAAAGAAGAAAACAAATCCAAGTGCATCCTCGGAAAACCCAGACCAGAATGAATCCCCGGAATTATCTGCGGGTACTTCAAATAGTTCGCCTTGTACAACCTGCTCGATCGCATACACACCGTTCGTAATCCCGGCATTATAATCTCCTGCTTTAAACTCAGGAGTAATAATATTGTCGATAATAAAACCTGATTGGATATCAGTGAGTACTCCTTCGAGTCCATAGCCAACTTCTATTCTTAGTTTTTTTTCATTGGGCGCTACTAGGAGCAGCACGCCGTTGTCAGTCTCCTCTTGGCCGATCCCCCACGCTCGGAACAGCTCGTTGGCATAGACTTCTATCTCGTCTCCATCTAGAGACGCTACGGTCACCACAGCGATCTGTATAGTGGTCGATGCTTCGAACAACTTTAGGTCATTTTCCAATACAGCCTGTACCTCGTCATCTATAATGCTGGCCAGATCATTGACGTATCCCGCTGGTTGACTATAATCCTCATTCGCCTCTATAGCGCCTATAGATATGGTGAGTGCAAGTAATATTGCTACTAGATATTTCATTTCAAATTACTTATTTTTAGAAATTAACAGTAGGAACCACCTCTGCGCCAGAAGCAGACTCGAAATACGGCTTGGTGTCGAACCCTAGGAGACTACCTATGATCACAGTTGGGAAAGTCCTTAGGCTAGTATTGTAATCCTGCACTGTAGCATTGAAATCCTTGCGGGAAACGGCTATACGGTTCTCTGTGCCCTCTAGCTGTGTCTGGAGGCCACGGAAGCTCTCTGTGGCGGTGAGGAGCGGGTATGACTCCGCTACTACAAGAAGTCGTGAAAGTGCTCCTGACAACCCACTCTGGGCGCTCTGGAACTCTGCGAGCCTCTCTGGGGTTAGGTTGTCTGCATCGAGGTTGATCCCAGTAGCCTTGGCACGAGCCTCTACTACAGCTGTTAGCGTATCCTGCTCGAAGCTCGCCGCACCCTTGACGGTCGATACCAGGTTCGGTACTAGATCTGCCCTTCGCTGATAGTCAGTCTCCACCTGTGACCAAGCTGTTTCAACTGCCTGGCTTTTAGTTACCAATGAATTATAAGTTCCCACCGATGACACTATCGCAATCAAAACAATCGCACCTATTATTAGCCAAATTTTTTTAGACATATTTTTATATTACCTAATATGTGGGTATTATAACAGAAAAAATACCTTTTACATTTGAACATTAACACTCTCCCATGACTTCAGTGCTAGATTGGCTTCAATGCAATAGTAAATACTTATAACCAAAAATACCATTAGGACATAGCTGCCCAATTTCCAGTAATTAAATCGTTTTTCATTTAACAATTCTACCAAATTTCAAACTATTGGGATATCTCTTCGAGCAGTACATCGAGCTCCTTGTACCTTGGGACGAGCTTGTGATTGTGGATGAGCCAGAACACACTTGGATTGAATGCTTTGATAAATTCATAATCGTGAGTGACGAGGAGGATGGAACCTTTGAAATTGATACAAGCTTGGAGGAGGATTTCCCAGGTAACTTCGTCGATGTGGTTGGTTGGTTCGTCGAGTATGAGGAAGTCAGGCTTCTGCCCGAACACCAGCGCGAATCTTAACCTCATCCTCTCTCCACCTGACAGGTTGTGTGTGGGAGTCTCCATACGACTGAGGTCGAATTTCATCGCACCAAGTGCAGCACGAGCATCAGTATCGATACAATGGAGCCTGTCCATAACGATCTTCACCGCACTCTGACTAGGATCGAACTCGGCATGCTGGTCGAAGTAGGCCCATTTGACCCCGTCTGCCCACGATACTTCCCCTGCATGTAGATTTAACTCGCCAGTGAGACACTTGAGGAACGTTGACTTGCCAGAGCCGTTACGGCCGAGTAGTACGATGTCATCCCCCGAGCGAACTTCTAGATCCACCTGGTCAAATGTCTTTTGCTTCTGATTATCATATTTAAACATCCCTCGAGTCATGCGGCATAGGAGCTTGCCGGTGTGCAGCGTGCTTGCGCTCTGGGTAATTCTCACACGAGTTTTCTTGTCATCGGGACGACCGGACTCTTTGTGTGCTTTCTTTAGATTTTCTAACTCCTCCTTGGCTTTCCTATAGGCCGAAACTTCCTTGCCTCTAAACGCTTTCTGCTGGAGGATCACTATAGTCGAAGATAACTGTCTGATGCGCTTGGCCTCGGTATCGAACTCGCGTTGGAGTCCGCCGATCCTCTCCATCTTCATCGATATATAGTCATCATAGCCACCCTCGGAAACATGCATTTTACCACCCGCCACTTCGGCGACTTTGGTAGCCACTTTGTCTATTATCAGACGATCATGGGAGATAAATATAATACCGCCTTTGAACTCATCCATTATACCGATGAGCGCCATACGGCTCACGATATCGAGGTGGTTCTCTGGCTCATCGAGCAGTATGAAGTCTGGTGCGATAGCAAATGCTACCGACAGCACTAGTATCTTCTGCTGACCTCCAGAGAGACTTCCGCAGACTTTGTCTTTGTTCTTTTCTAAACTGAACCCGAGAGTCTCGCTGTGAGCGAAAACTTTCTTGTATAGAGCGTCGCCTGCTTTAGCCTTCATATAGTCTTCTATAGTTTTCTCCCTGAACTCGAGATCGAATTCCTGCGGAACATAGAAGAATCTGATATGCCCCTGCTTCTCTACTGTACCTTCGTCTGCTTCGATCTGGCCACAGAGGATCTTTAAGAGCGTTGACTTGCCAGCACCGTTTTCGCCGAATATACAGATACGTTCATTATCCTTGCAACTGAAAGAGATACCTTGAAGGATAGGCTTTTCATTTATACTGTATTCGATTTTACGCAGAGAAATGACCTTTTGCATTGATTGGACACTTTAGCACAAATATGTCATTTAGGCGAACTACGATCAAAGTCATTGTGAGCTAATTATTGCTTCCATATTTATATTGTAATACTAATTTGTATAAAAGTGCTTTTTTAATTCTTGCTCTTCTATAAATCTAGCTGCTTGCCTTATGATACTCACCATTGTTCCCCTGTCCAATTCTTTATGATTCGGCACTGTTAGAACTTGCCTTGTACCAGATAATTCCCTGACTAACTTCATATGACTGCCCTTTTGTGAAAATAATCGAAAACCAAAATCCCTTAGAATATCAACCACCTCTTTTCCAGATAGAACTTTCGGTTTAGGCATAAGTAAGCGCAGGCATCTCGAAATTGAGCAAAACAGAGGGTTGGCTATTAAAGCCCAGATCGGACAAATTCTCTCCTTCTAGATGAAGTTCTACAGCTTCTTTAATATTGATGGCTAATTCATCCAATGTTTCGGCCTGAGTAACCACAGCCAGATCAACGCCAGAGGCGACATAGTACTTTTCTCCTTTATAGATTTGAAATAATATGATATTTTTCATACCTGCATAATACCACAAATCACCACCCTCTACAATCAAAGAGTCTTCAGCTTTTTGAGCGTTGCCGCATTTACCGTCCCATCCGCCGGAACTATTTTATTAGCCACTTGCCACTTGATGAGAGCAGCTTTGGTCGCAGGGCCGAACTGGCCTTTGGCCACCCCCTTCGGAATTACCAATAGTTTCTTGGACTCGAGGAAAGTTTGGAGGATTATGACATCTGGTCCGGTATAATTAAGCTTGAGACCCAAAGCTTTCGCAGAGAATTTCGGAGTAGTTGTCGCAATAACTTTGGTCAAAGCATTGATTTTCTCCAGAGTCGCTTTGTCGAATTTGCCAGTGACTTTTAATTTATATTTAGTCTGGAAAGCTTTGATCGCCTTCACATCTGTGAGCTTCAGAGTCTTGATCTGGGCTGCTGTAGGCTTGGCCGCGCTACTCCCACCCCCACCTCCACTATTTTTCTTTGGTGTTTCGGTCGGAGGTCGTGGTGTAGGAGTCGGATTAGGCGCCGGGGTTGTGCTAGTACTCGTCTCTACTGGCTGATCTGATCCCGGGAATAATCCTCGGCCTGTATGGGCATAGTTGCCCCTGTCTATAACTACGACTATGGAACCGTCTCCGGATACTGCCGCAGTGTTGATCGTGGTTCCAGAATTATTCCAAATATTTCTATCAAGCTCGGTCTCTGTCTTCCAGCTCGCTCCCCGATCTGTAGAAGTATATATGTAGTCAGAGCTAGCTGCCGCGATAATCCTGCCGCCATTGTCAGAGATATTTAATCCAACCCAAGAGCTTGTGGGAGCAGGCTTGGATTTGGTCCAGGTCGCACCGCTATTTACGCTAACATAGATAAATCCATCTGTACTATCGCTGTCAGTCCCGACAATCACTCTCCCATCGGCGGACATTGCAATATTAGACAAATATTTTCTGTCCAGACTCCTCTGCTCGACCCACGTCACTCCGCCATTGCTAGAAGTCCGGATATAATCATAAACCGAAGTCACCACCACTTTCTGTCCATCCTCTGACGATGCAATGGCCAGCCATTCATTGCTCGGCATTGTGGTGTTGGCATCCCATGTCGCTCCGCCGTCAGTTGATCTGTATATATAATCCACATTTTTGCTTATAGCATTTATCGTCTGGCCGTCTGCCGACATCGCAAATCCTACCCACACGCGATTTAGAGACTGCAGCCGCTCCACGAAGCTTGCCCCGCCATCGCTCGATGTATATATGTGTCCGTTATTTGCAGCTGTAACAAGATGCACTCCGTTTGGACTTGCCACAATCGGTCCCCAGCTAGTCGAAGCAGAATTTATAACAGACCAAGTGACCCCAGAGTCAGTTGATCTATATACCCCACCTATAGCTGTCGCATAGATCCTAGTTCCGTCGTCAGACATCGCGACACCTCTCCAGTCTTTCTTGCCTACACCATATTCTGTATTCCATTTATTACTAACATTAAATGTAACCGAAACAATGCCCTCTCCAGCTAGATTTGTGGCACGGATATATAGAGTCTTGGTTCCTGTAGCAGATGGGCGCGATATATCGCTGCCGGCGCTTGCACAATTCGCATTTGCAAACACTAATCCAGTGTAGCCGTATTCACAGAGAGTGGCAGTGCCCCAGTCTACAACCGGCCTCCAGCTCGTTGTATTTACCACTCCCTGACTCTGCGGAGATACTATAATCGGAACTGGCTTGTCTATGCCGTCTGTAACAGAGACAGTGATACTGGCCCTGCTCACCAGCGGCCTCGGATCATTGTCTGTTGCCGATATATCAAATGTATAAGTTCGCTTGGTTTCGAAGTCGAGCACAGTGCCCGAAGCAGTCTTTATCTCCCCGGTAATGGAATTTATGGTAAATGATGTGGCATTGGCTCCGCCAGTTATAGCATAAGTAATAATCTGTCCCACACTATCTGTCGCTCCGGCAAATCCCACAGAGCCACCACCAGGTGTATTTTCTGATACAGCAAATGCTCTGCTTGCAAGCTTCGGCTTTTTATTAAAGCAAGACAGGTCAAAGTAGGTCAGACGATATCCTCCACCCAGCTCGTCCATCACTGTATTTATCTCATTGGCAAATGTACTTATGCTAGTTCCAGAGTCATATAATGTCTGAGTAGAAACAATCACCGCCCGGTCTCCTATTATTACGAACGCAGGGCTCCCCGAGTCGTTGCTCACCATACTCTCGGTAAATGGCACGCGGCTGGGCGTATTTGAATAATCATGCGGAACGATGTCTCCCTGGTTCATTCTGCGGGAATCATGTGTGAACACATGCTCGTCCTGGTCGATCACCACCACGGGTGTGAGGTCGGGAATATTAACCAGTTTGAAATCAACCGGGTCAAATGTCGGGAAATACAAAATGGTATCTGGTACATCTGAATCGAGCAAGCTCACAGCGATGTCCGTATCACCCACCTGCTTCTGCGCTACGATAGTTCTCTTTACTACAGTATTGTTCGCAGCAACAAATGTCATCTGCGTACCTACGACAGGCACGAAGTGGTTGGCCGATACCATATGACGGGGCGATATGAGCGTGCCAGGAACATAGCCATTGCTATACATATCGTTCCAAGGCGATGCTCCGGTGAAGTCTACACCCGCTATCCAGTTGTTGGTATTCCTTACGAAATTAGGATTGGTAGTATTGACGGTAAATCCATTAAACATTTCTATAGTTCCTGCGCTCGATGTGCGGCCGGCGATCCTGCTGTCTACGCCATCGGCCAATATTTCTCCTAGATCAGGATTTGCGGGACAAGTTGGAATATTGGTTGTGATCAGATTATTAAGCAATGCTCGAGTCGCCGGCCCCACGATACCGTAGCCTTGCAGTCCCTCACAAGCAATGCCCCGTTCGCATTGGAGGGATTTAATCGCAGCAGCAGTCATCTGGCCGAAGTATGCGGTTTCCTCTCCCAGTTCTGTCACCTTCTTGCCTATTTTATTTAGAATTTTCTGAATGAGGGTGACTTCGGTGCTCACGTCTCCCTGCTTCAAGGTCGATGTGATCTGAGCGTGAACATCTGTTGTTGCCAGAAGCAATGTAATCACAATGAACCAAATCGAGAATTTGTATTTTTTCACTAAAGTTAATTACCTGATAATGCTCCCACTGTATACCTGTTACTAGGACTCCAGATCATCCAGGAATGCACACCTACATCGCGCGATGCCTGGATCTGAGCCTTGACCTCTGCGATATCATAGGTACCACCATAGTCGAAGTCCTGAATCCACGTGCGGAGTTTGCTCACCGGGTAAGAAGGTTTGGAATACAGGCCTGTTTTCAGCTTGGTTGTTGTAGTCCCTGTGGTAGAAGCATATGTAGTAACGTCTTTGTACAATTCTTCGCTACCCATCAACTTTAGCTTTGTTGTTGTTGCTGTTGTTCTGTTCACTGCGCTTTTCATTACGAAATGTATCAGATCATAGACATGATCATTAGGATTCTTCCAACCGTTGAAGTTCACCGGATAATGCGACGGATAGACCATCGGAGCGATATAGTCAAAATGCGGCATAGCCTTCTCTAGCACCTGGCCAATATTGAGATCATCTGTGTTGGTTGTAGTCATACCGAACAGATCCGCAGATGTTACGATACCCTCGGCCCTCATCGCTTCTGCCAAGTAAATAAAGAATTTCTCTAGCTGGTCTGACTTGGTCAGTGTCGGGTCAGATAGTGTATATGATGTATCCGACATATTACCGTCAGATGGATAACGGATATAGTCGAAGTTGATCTCATCGAACCCGATATTGTGGGATTCCTTGGCTATCTCTACTATGTAGTCCCAAGTTCCCTTGCCCCCCACATCTAGGAATGCCAAACCTTTCCTATCGTGCCAGACCCCTCCATCACTTTTCTTTCTTACGGCTAGCTCTGGATGGAGTTTGGCATAATGCGGATCTTGAAATACTGTAACCCTGGCAATCGTGTAGATGTTTTTATCTTTGAGTAATCGCAAGAAGTCTTTCATATCTCTGGCTCCACATTTGGAAGCTTCCCAGGCTGGAAGAAGTTCTGCGCTAGTAGGCTTAAACGACAGCGTACCAGAATAATCCTTCGCATCTATCATCACAGAGTTGATCTCGGTCTCTTCTATTAGCTTTACGAGGTTGTCACGCAGAGCTGGTGTACCCACAACGCATGATGTCATATATATCGCCTTTACCACCTCGGGGGTTTTTATATGTTGCATAGTAGAAGTCGATATAAACACATCTGTAGTAGTACTAGTAGAAGAAGCGATAGCAGCAGCGTAGTTCTTCTCGTAGGTAACACTAGAAAAGTCCGCCCTAGTAACCCCATAGAAAAATGTTGCCCCAATAATAAGCACTATTGCAGCTAGAGCTGTCGTATATGCTGGACTATTGCTCATTGGCAATCCTACTATTATTTATAATATCTGACGGCTTCTTCCATACAGACCAAGTAACGCTCGCGATGTATAGACCGAAGAGGAATATAACAATCTGCTTCCAGTCATAGGGAATCCCCATAAATGGCAAGAGTACTAATATAACGCCCAATATCGACAATGTTTTCTGTTTCTTCATATCTTAGTATTATACTAGCTAATCCTTGATAATTACAAATGTACCATAACTACAAACTCGCCCCTAACCTTGTCCTCATTCTTTTCAAAATACGAAAGCAATTCTTTGGGAGTGCCGGAAATCGTCTGCTCGAACATTTTGGTAAGCTCACGCCCAATAGTTACAGTTTTCTTGGGTACAAATTTATCCAATGACCCTAGAGCCTTTAGAATTCTATGCGGGGACTCGTAAAATATATATGGTCTTGAAGCTTCTGCAATCTCCTTGAAGAGTGTCTCCCTTCCCTTCTTGTGCGGTAGGAAACCAAGGAAGACAAACTCACCTCCAGTAATGCCCGAAGTTGAAAATGCAGCTGTGATCGCAGATGCGCCTGGGACCCCCACCACTTTAGCATCGGGTAATTCTCCGCGAATTTTCTTTACCAGAAGCGAACCAGGGTCAGAGATGGTAGGAGTTCCAGCGTCGGAGACTAGGGCTATATTTTTCCCGTCCCGGAGCATCTCTATGATGTCATCGATTTTCGAAAGCTTGCTCTGAGCATGGTAACTCTGCATTGGCTTTTGTATCTCGTAATGTTTGAGTAATTTCCCAGTCTCTCTAGTATCCTCGCAAAGAATCAAATCTACCTCTTTGAGCACACGAATAGCTCGAAGCGTCATATCTTCTAAGTTCCCTATCGGCGTGGCTACGATGTATAGATTTCCCATAATTGTTTATAGATATTTACCAAACTCTTTCGCTGTCATCCCTGCTTGCTTGAGAATATTTTTCAAAGTACCTTTCTTTAGATCTGTTGCATGCATAGGAACGGTCACAGCATATATTTCTTTCTTATAAATTCTATGACTTCCGTTTTGTCTTGCCAAAATAAAACCAGCTCTTTCGAGAGCCTTTGCTACCAGTGTAGATTTTAATACGAACAATTTTGGCATATTATGCTGTAACTCTAACCGGGGCAGTAAATATTTTTTCTGATTCAACAGGAATCTCCTGTTTCTCCTCTGCCATAAATTCAATAAACAAAGAAGCGGCATCTTCGATCATAGCCTTTGCCTCTTCAAATGTCTCACCTTGGGAAATACAACCTGGGAGAGCAGGAATAGTTACAACATATCCTCCAGATTCCAAATCTGGCTCAAATACAGCTGTGTAGTCGTATATTTTGTGAGTTTTCTTTTTCATATCACCATAATACCCCAAATAAGCTAGTTTGTAAATTTGAAAGAATTGAACATATCGATTGCTTCTAAGTCGTTCTCTAGATAATGAATTATGTACTTATCGCCTGAAGAATTCTGAGCAACAACAAACACATACTCTAAACCCCTCCCGAGAGTATATCCACTGGTACTGAACATTCCGACCATTTCTGTTAAAGTAAATGCGTAAGCAGTATCTCCTGATACGCTAACACTAAACATTTCTCCAACTTTACGAGTTTTACTTATATTTGGATTTGTATCATGCACCTGATAGTCTCTAAAACTTTCTGCAAATTCCTTGAGGTCACGTTCCATTCCAAAATCATTTTGAGCCTCGACTTCTAGTAAGGTAGCCACTCCTGGTTTGAAAAATTCCACATCTTGTTCGTCAATAAGATTAGGACTTGCATATACATTACTTGAACCAAGCTTAACATTTTGTGGGTATTTTACCTCAAACCCATATTCTACATTTCTATAAGTTTTCCAGGTAGATTTTTCTTCGAAGATTGGGCTAGTTTCAACTAATTTATTCTCTCTAAACCAATACATCCTCGTTTCATGGATTGATGGGCAACAATGAGCATCATCTTTGGCCAATATATCCATACTGATTCTTATGACACCTTTTTCATCTACTGAAATTCCATTATAATTTCTGACACCTATCTCATTATTTCGCAAAGGAATCTCGATCCTTTCCGTTTTCACTTTTCCATCTTCTTTGGTAACCAAAAATAATTCATTTGTCGAATCAGCTCTTGATGAATCAATAACAACAATTGCCTCTTTTTTACCATCTAAATCAAAATCTTCTATTAGATTGATTGTGATTGTAGAAAATATTTTCTGTGTCTCATCTCTATAAACCCCATTATCTAGCTTAGCTTCAATATCATCACCCCAAACAGAATATGTCGCATTCTTTGTATCACCCACCGTAAGCTCCTTTATAGGACCTGTTCCTCCCTTATTGGCGTCACCTTTCTCAAAATACATCCACACACCCACTCCAAGTAACACCAAGAAAGTACTGACTAAAATTAGCAAACTTAAAATATTACTTTTACCTTTAACATTCTCCCTCATGCCATGATTTTAGCACTATTTGCATTTATTTGGCTATGGAGTAAACTTGGGTACGGAATATGAACATCGATACATTCCTCTACGCGCTCGAAACCTGGAATAACAAGCCCCAATGGATTCGTTCTATCGAACGATCCTGGGATAACCAGATCCATCTACTCGTTGACATCGAAACCCGCAATAACAGAACTATTACAATCAAGGTTATACTTGGCAACACAGCCAAATTCACACGAAAATCCTGCACAATTTTCATCAAGCTTAAAGATGAGCTGTCTGCTATGAAGCACTGGCTTATCGAAAAGCTAGCAAGCTATCGCAACCGTAGCAACCGCAAACCCCGCTCCAAAAGGCGACTTTTATTTTCCTGACTTCCTCATTGCAACACCCTCAATTGTAAATAGTATTGTATAGCAGGAGCTGTTCGTCGCTCATGCGCAGTATTTTTTTCTGTGTTTTTTGTGAATGAGGCAGGGTATATTCGATTTGA
>JANNXY010000021.1:0-25865 GCA_031409775.1 bacterium
GACAAAGCGGGTAAGACTTATCAAGTCCCGCCCACCGATCTGATTAACGGCCACTTCGGCCTGCGTGAACTCGTTTGGCTCGAACAGAATTGGAAAACTCCTCCCAAGGCCTTCCGTGACTGGGCCAAGGGAAAACTCCTCTACGCTTGGGCTGATGCCGTCCGTGACGACAGTGGCTACCTCCACGTCCCGTGTCTCTGCTGCTATGTTGAGACTCCGTACGTGTACTGGTCCTACCTCGGCAATCAGTGGTACGACCACGAGCCCGCTCTCCGTGAGCAAGTCAGTGCTTAGGCTTTGGTCACTGTGGTCTCCTCTGACCCTTTGAACTTTGCCCTTCGGCGCAAAAAATAAGTTAAAGCAAGGTACAACTTAAACCTGCCCCCGCAACACAATACGTGTGCGGGGTTTTCTATTATGATAAAATTGATTGCGGTAGTAGGTGAATATGGGAGAGATCACGGTTTCTTCCTACCGAATCCAGTATCCATACATCGAGAGTATCCTAGATCAACCCAGTAGGTCATTCTACTGAATGAGGTTTGGGATAGTGTGATGTATGTAGACACTTCAAAAAAATGAAGATACTTGGTACACGATACTGGTGCATTTCGATGCCAAATAATATACAACCCTGAGATCAGCCAAAAGCTTTCAAGGGGTGGTGAAATAGATGGTGTTGTGTATGTTCGTCCGTGACGACAATGGCTACCTCAACGTCCCGTGTCTCTACTGCTATGTTGAGACTCCGTACGTGAACTGGTACAACCTCGACAATCAGTGGAACGACAACGAGCCCGCTCTCCGTGAGCAACTTTCTTCATTTCTCTCCCTTATCGGGAGAGTTTTTAATTAACTGGCCTTGCCAGCCACCAAGCATTTTTCCTACCTCATCAAGTGGAAGAGATAGTGCAATATATTTCTTTTCATCCAAACTCCTTGTTTCCCAAAGGATCATGATGAGGATTTTCATTACATCGAGTTTTCTGATGGCAATTTTCACAAAAGGGAGTTTTTCTGATTTCGGTAGAAACGCGGCACTCGCAACCATTTCTATTATTTCTATAAATATTTTATCGATTCTATTACCCAGCGAATACTTTTGAGTTTTTGGCAGCTTTTCATGATACTCATGCCACAGGATATACACAGTCTTTAGCTTTTCGAGTACTGGTAAAAGTCTCGGGGGGGGGTTACCATTTAGAGTATGAATAGAATTGGGTTTGATCATAAATATCAGGATATCATTTCTGTAGAAAATTTGCTTGGTGCTTGGAATGAATTCAAGAAAGGGAAAGCCAAGAAAAAGGATGTAGAGGATTTTCAACTTCGCTTTATGACCAATATTATTTCGCTCCATAAAGATTTACAAAACAAAGCATATTTGCATGGTAAATACCACGCTTTCAATATTTCTGATCCAAAGCCTAGGAATATTCATAAAGCAAGTGTGAGAGACAGGCTTTTGCACCATGCGATTTACAGGATGTTTTATCCATATTTTGACAAGAAATTTATTGCGGATTCTTATTCTTGCAGGATAGGTAAAGGAACACATAAAGCAATCGAAAGGTTTAAATACTTTGCGGGCAAAGCTTCCAAAAATAAAACTAGGACATGTTGGATTTTGAAATGCGATATTAGGAAGTTCTTTGCTTCGATTGATCACCATACTTTACTTGAAATCTTGAATAAATTTATTGGTGATAAGGATACTGTGTGGCTTATCACCAGAGTTATTTCAAGCTTCAATTCTGGGGAAGCGGGCAAAGGTTTACCACTTGGCAACCTGACTTCTCAAATACTCGTAAATATCTATATGGACGAATTCGATCAATGGATGAAGCATGTTATGAAAACGAAATACTATATCAGGTATGCTGATGATTTTGTGGTTTTAGATCAGGATAGGAAATATTTGCTTGAGTTTATACCGAAAATTGACAACTTTCTTGGGAAGCGTTTAAAGCTCTTGCTTCACCCAGATAAATTATTTATCAAAACTCTGACATCTGGGGTAGATTTCCTCGGTTGGGTGCATTATCCGCAGCATCGGGTCTTGAGAACAGCAACCAAGAAAAGGATGTTTAGGAATTTGAATGAAAAGAACCTGGAGTCCTATTTTGGGATGCTGAGGCATGGGGATGGTTGGAAAATAGAGCAAAAAGTGTTAACCTTTGCTTATGAAAGACGACAAAACAATGGAAAAGATCATTAGTTTATGCAAGCAAAGGGGCTTTATTTACCAGGGATCCGAGATCTATGGGGGACTTGCGGGTACCTGGGATTACGGGCCACTTGGCGTTGCGCTAAAGAAAAATATCGAGAACCTGTGGTGGAAGCGTTTCGTCCTCGACCGCGAAGATATGTATGGATTCGACGCAGCGATTCTCATGAACCAGAATGTCTGGAAAGCCTCTGGCCATGTCGATGGATTCTCTGATCCACTAGTTGAATGTGAGAAATGCAAAAAGAGGTTTCGTGCGGACCATCTAGAAGACAAAGTTAAGTGTCCAGAATGCAAGGGAAAGTTGGGAGAAGAGAGAACATTTAACATGATGTTCAAAACTCAGATCGGTGCAATGGAGGATGAATCATCTATTTCATACCTTCGTCCAGAAACTGCGGGTGGGATGTTTGTAAATTTCAAAAACATCGTGGATTCATTTCACCCTAAGCTCCCATTTGGTATGGCACAGATAGGCAAAGCATTTAGGAATGAAATCGCTCCACGCGATTTCATATTCCGCGTACGCGAGCTCGAGCAGATGGAGATAGAGTACTTCATCGAAGCCTCGACTTGGCAGGACAATTTCGAACATTTCCGCAAACAAGTCTGGGAATATACTCAGGATATTGGTCTAGACCAGTCCAAGGTTCATCAGCTGGAGGTAGCAGATGGTGACAGGGCTCACTACAGCAAACGCACGATCGACTTCGAATTCGATTATCCATTCGGTCGCAAAGAGCTATATGGATTGGCTTATCGAACAGATTTTGATTTGTCGGCTCATAGCAAATCTAGTGGCACAGAATTATCATATTTTGATGAAGAATTGAAATCTCGATTCGTTCCACATGTAATCGAGCCATCATTTGGTGTTGGTCGCACTCTACTCGCGGTACTTACGGATGCTTATACCGAAGACGAAATGAATGGTGAGAAACGTGTCTATCTCAAATTTAATCCCAAAGTCGCTCCCATCAAAGTAGCAGTTTTTCCTTTGCTTAAAAATAAGCCTGAACTAGTAGCCAAAGCTCGTGAAATATTTAAATTACTAAAGAGTGAATTCGGTGCAGTGGTATTTGATGACAATGGCAATGTAGGCAAGCGCTATAGAAGACAGGACGAGATCGGTACACCGTTTTGTATCACGGCCGACTTCGATACTCTCGGTGAGAATCCAGACTTACTCGATACAGTCACTATCCGCGATCGTGATACCGGCAAGCAGGATAGGATGGCTATCTTAGAATTGAATAAATTCATAAAGGAGAAGATATCTTAGTTTGACAATTTACTTCAAACTTGAGAATGTGTAGGAAGATTTATGACTTCAATGAAAATAGGACTCGTTCGGATCTTAACTTTTGAGGATGCTCCGATTTCAGAATTTAGGTTTGTTGAAAGACCTGCCCTTTCAGCACTTTACTGGTTATTGGACAATAATCATTTAGTCCCAGAGACATTGCGGGGCTATAGGGTTTACTTCACCCAGACTTTACGGTTGGGAGCGGGTGTTTATTACCCTGATTTATATGGTGAATCCGTTCATAGGGACGCTTTGATTGAATATGTTTATTGGAATTACTGGTCTAAGAGATGGACAAAGTCTAGAGCGTTTTTTAACCCGATCAAACTACCATTCGGTGAGATGGATTTGCTAGCCATTCCTCTGTCATAGATGGAGAAATAGTTTTTATTTTATGCTAAAATAGCTTGATTATGACTTATACCAAGACTATTCTGCCTAACGGCCTGCGGCTGATACTGGTCCCGATGAAGGAGAACAAGACTGTTACAGCTATGGTGCTAGTCGAGGCAGGTTCCAGATACGAGGACAAAGAAGTAAACGGTATATCACATTTCCTCGAACATATGTGTTTCAAGGGCACCCTAAAGAGACCTAGTGCACTCCAGATTGCTTCTGATTTCGAGAGGCTTGGTGCGCAGTACAACGCATTTACTTCTGGTACCTATACCGGCTACTATGGCAAGGTAGCAAGTAGTAAATCTATAGAAATGCTCGAGATGGTGTCTGATCTATACCTGAACCCAACATTGCCGGAGTCCGAGATAGAAAAGGAGAAAGGTGTAGTGATCGAAGAAATGAACATGAACCGCGACCGGCCACAGCGGATCGTGTGGGATGTGCTAGACGAGCTAGTATACGGTGATCATCCTCTAGGCAGAACAGTCATAGGGACCAAAGAGACCGTTAGCAATCTGACACATGAGTCGCTCACAACATACCGATCCAACCATTATATACCTCAGAAAACCGTGGTGGTTGTTTCAGGGGGATTTGATACAGACAGAGTTGTAGATTATGTCCAAAACACTTTTGGGAAGCTACCGACAAGTGAGGTGATAGCGATGTCACAAGCTCCAGCGACACAGACAAGCCCGAGACTGAAAGTATTACACAAAGACACTGACCAAACCCACTTTGTACTCTCTTTCCGATCATTTGGCATGCATGACCCACGTATATATGCAGGATCTTTACTCAGAACAATCCTCGGTGGGGGGATGTCTTCTAGGTTGTTCTACCGAATCCGCGAGGAACTCGGTCTCTGTTACTATGTGTTTGCAAGCATGAAGCTAGAAAGTGACTGTGGGCTATTTACTATTTCTGCCGGTGTATCCAATGACAAGCTAGAGATTGCACTCAACGAAATTATAAATGAGTTACACAGATTCCTGGCCGAAGGACCAACCGAAGACGAAGTGCAAAAGGCCAAAGATTATCGAATAGGAAGCACCTACCTGGATCTAGAGACTTCGAACGACCTAGCTGACTGGTATGGATTCCAAGAGATTGATAGAGAAGATATCCGCAAACCAGAGGATTATGAGAAAAATCTGAGTGCTGTGAGTCTCGAAGACGTACGCCGTCTCGCTAGGGAATTATTTACTCCAGAGAATGCCAAGCTCGCGGTAGTAGGTCCACAATCGAGCGAAGCCGAACTGGAAGCAATCATCGCTAGGTGTTAGTATATAAATATGGACAAACTAAGCAGAACAAATGTGACTATATCTACGGGGACTATATTTGTTACCTTTATTATTGCAGTAAGCTTCGGTCTAGTGTGGTACCTGAGGGATATATTACTTGTGCTGATCACTGCGATAGTTATAGCTTCTGCGATAGAGCCAGGCACCAATTTCCTTGAGAAGCATAGATTCCCCCGAGCCCTGGCTGTGCTTACGATATACCTATCTGTCATTGGGATATTCTTGGGACTATTTTATGCCTTTTTCCCGCTTCTTTTGAAGGATCTTATAAACCTCGTAAATGAGCTTCCCAACTATACCCAATCCACAACCGTCTGGAACCCACTACAAGATTCGAGCATGTCTGGTCTGAACCAGCTATTCTCTGTGAGGGATGTGCTCAATGGCATCAGTCAGTCACTTATCACTGCGTCCCAGGGATTCTTTAGCACAGTTTCTGGATTGTTCGGAGGTATAGTATCGTTCGCTCTTATTGTAGTGCTTTCGTTCTACTTGGCGGTGCAGCGATCCGGTATCGAGAATCTACTGAGGATCGTACTACCTATACAGCACGAGGAATACGCGATATCACTCTGGAAGAGGTCACAGCACAAGATCGGTCTATGGCTCCAGGGTCAGCTTGTGCTTAGCATTCTTGTGATGTTTATCACGTATCCTATACTTGCGATATTGGGGGTCAAGAACGCATTATTCCTATCTATCATCGCTGGTGCCTTCGAGATAATACCTGTATTTGGCATCATCTTGGCCACGATACCCGCTGTAGCTGTAGCGCTGTCACAGGGTGGGTGGACTCTGGCTCTCATTGTACTAGGCGTTTACCTCATTGTGCATCAGTTCGAGAATCACCTGTTCTACCCGCTTGTGGTAAAGAAAGTTGTAGGTATCCCACCCATCCTCACCATCATCACATTGCTTATCGGGGCCAAACTCGCTGGGTTTCTCGGTATCCTGTTGTCAATCCCTATGGCGGCAGTAATCATGGAAATCCTCAACGATATAGAGAGTAGGAAATTCCACAAACCCCACTAATATGAAAGATAACAAAAGTTTCTATATCACAACCACACTACCGTATGTAAATTCCGAGCTCCATGTAGGCCATGCCACCGAGCTTATTCGCGCTGATGCGATAGCGAGGTACAAGAAGCTTCATGGATTTGAGGTTTACTTTAACTCTGGCACAGACGAGCATGGTACCAAGATCAAAGATGCTGCAGAGAATTCAGGGCAGTCTCCCCAGAAACACGTTGATTTCTATGCAGAGAAATTTAAACAAAGTGTAAATGACTTCGGTCTCGACCTAGAAACATTGCACCTCATTCGCACGACAGATTCTAAGCATGAAATCGCTGCCAAGAAATTCTGGCAGATTTGTAATGAGAATGGCTATATTTACAAGAAAAATTATCAGAGGAAGTATTGCTCTGGTTGTGAAGAAGAAAAAAATGATTCAGACCTAGTGGATGGTCGCTGTCCGATCCACGAGAACAAGGAATTAGAGTTAATCGATGAAGAAAATTACTTTTTCAAATATTCTGAATTTGGAGATGAGCTTCTGAAATTCTATGATGACAACCCTACATTTATCATCCCGGATTCTAGGATGAATGAAATGCGAAGCTTTACCCTAAGGGGGCTAAATGACTTTAGCATCTCTCGTCTCAAGTCGAAAATGCCCTGGGGAGTCGAGGTTCCAGGCGATCCGGACCATGTGATGTATGTATGGTTCGACGCTCTCACAAGCTACCTCTCGACCCTCGGCTGGCCGGATGACACTGCAAACTTCGATAAGTTCTGGGTAAATGGTAATCCTACTCAGTATTGCGGCAAGGACAACACCAGGTTCCAGGGAGTGATGTGGCAGGCGATGCTCATGGCGGCAGGGATTCGAAACTCGCATCAGATTGTAGTCAACGGATTTATTATGGGAGACGGTGGGGTAAAGATGTCCAAATCCCTCGGCAATGTCGTAGACCCCAAGGAAATTGTAAAGGATTATGGCACAGATGCCCTGCGCTATTTCGTCTTGCGAGAGCTCAATCCATTCGAGGATTCTCCATTTAGCCACGATAGATTTAAAGAAAGTTATAATTCCGGTCTCGCTAACGGTCTCGGTAATCTAACTTCTAGAATAATGAAAATGGCCGAGACGAATCTGGATTCCATCCCCGCCTTTTCCAAGGAAAGTATAGAAAAGGGATTTGCTGGAGTGGATGAAGAAATAAAGTCTTTTAACCTTCAGAATGCTTTGAATCTAATCTGGGCGGAGGTTCAGTTCCTGGATCAGAAAATCCAAGAAACTCAGCCATTTAAATTGGTCAAGGTGGATCCAGAATCAGGCAAGAAAATTATTGTAGAATTAGTCCAAAGCCTTTTTGCAATCGCTGTATCACTCGAACCATTCCTCCCCGAAACCTCCAAGAAAATTCAACAGCTCATAAAAGAAAACAAATCCCCAACCGAGCCTCTGTTTGCGAGGAAGGATTAGTGGTTTAGATAAAAACGCCTTTTGGCGTGATGGGCTCATTGCCTCAGAAGAGACCAGACGGCCCCGGTACAAGTAACTATTTGGTAATGATCTCCCTGTAGCGATTCGATTTGTTCTGGCTCTGGGTCGAGCATGATAATCCTTCCCAGTTTTCTGTTTCGGGCATTATTTTCAAGCTGGAAAAGCAGTTGATGATGAACTCTTTTTCGATCTCTAGGCTTGCATTTACTATCGACAACCAAGTGTTCTATATATGCTTTGCCAGAGGCGTCGCATACTGATGCAAGTATGAATCCTAAAACAATTTTTCTCTCTTTTACGATCTCATGGGAGATCAAACAGATATTTCTTTGTCCTTTCGAAGCCAATCCATTTGATGGTTCAATCCATAATCGAAGCAATGGGTTTGTCCAACAGGAATTGTTTCTGTATCGCTCAGCATTATGTGCAATTGCAAAGAGCATAATGAAATTGAGGTCATTTTCTAACATTGTTCTGATTTCAATCATATCTGGTTAACATATTACATTTAATGTATATTTATGCAAATGAAAGAATCAACATATTTCGACATCCATGCCCATACCCAGTTCCCGCAGTTTGATATTGACAGGGAACAAGTGATCAGTCGTGCCGAGGAGGCAGGGATAGGGGTAATCAATGTAGGCACAGATCGGGTCATATCAGAGAAAGCGATAGGGCTCGCAGAACAGAACGAGAACATGTACGCCATAGTAGGGCTTCATCCGACTCATGCAGATGAAGTTTTTGACTATGATTTCTATAAACAGTTGGCGAGGCATCCCAAGGTAGTTGCAATAGGTGAGTGTGGGATTGACTTGTTCAGAGCAGATGAGGCAAGTCTCACAAAGCAAATAGAAATATTTGAAGCACATTTACAAATTGCACAGGAATTAAACAAACCTGTCATGCTTCATATCCGCAACGCATACACAGAATCTTTAGAGGTCCTACAGAAATTCCCTGATGTTAAATGTAATGTGCATTTCTTTGCTGGGGATATTGAAATTGCTAAGAAGTTTCTAGATCTCGGGCATACTTTGTCATTTACCGGAGCTATAACTTTCCCCAAAGCCGAGCAGTATATCGAAGTGATTAAATCAGTTCCCCTTGACCGTATCATGGCCGAGACGGATTGCCCATTTGTCGCACCTGTACCGTATCGTGGGGAGCGTTGCGAGCCTAGTCATGTACTGGAAGTTTACAAGAAGATCGCAGAAATAAAGAATTTGTATCTAGAAGATGTTGCAAAGCAAATTAGGGAGAATGTGAGGAGGGTGTTTGCAATTTAGGCTAAATGTGGTAGTCTAACCACTCGAAGGAATCCCTAGGAAGCACCAGTGTTATCCAAGCACTGATTCTATTTCTTTATTAAGTCCGCCTCAGGCGGAAGAGGCAACCTAGGGTAACCCCTTCGAGCAAATACATATGGATAAAGATGAAATAACAACCAAGGTTTATGAGCTTGGAGTTCAGATAGTACCAGATATCGGGGAGGAGAAAGTAGCAGAGGTTTGGGCGGACTTGAAGTCAATCGTAAGCAAGGCCAAAGGCACAGAATTGAGCGAAGGTTCACCAGAGCTTGTCGACCTAGCTTACACCATGGTCAAGCATGTGGCTGGCAAGAACAAGCGATACGATACTGCGTATTTCGCTTGGGTCAAGTTTGAAGTAAACCCAGAAGCTATTGCAAATATGAACGAACTCTCCGAAGCCAACCAGTACGTTCTACGTTCAATGATAATAAAGACAGTTAGAGAGAACACTCTATTCGGGCACAAATACTCCGAAGACGGCACTCGCAAAGAAGTCCTTATCGCTGCACCAGAGGCAGGCAAGGCTCCCGATGTAGACAAGCCAGCCCCTGAATTGGTAGTATAGTAGTATTACTAAAAGCCATAAGCTAACACCTAATCACTAATAATTATATGTATCTAAACAAGGCAATGCTCTACGGTAACCTTACTCGCGATCCAGAGCTCAAGGCTCTACCATCGGGTATCAAGGTCACTACGTTCTCTCTCGCTACCAACAGGGCTTACAAAGACAAAGACGGTCGCAAGCAGGAGTCAGTCGAGTATCATAACCTAGTTGCGTTTGGCAAGCAGGCAGAGCTCATCGCCCAGTACCTCAAGAAAGGCCGATCAGTGTTCGTAGAAGGCCGAATCCAGACACGTTCATGGGACGGCCAGGATGGCAAGAAGAACTACCGCACCGAGATAGTTGTAGACAATTTCCAGTTCGGACCCCAAGCTCCTGGTACTGGCGCTCCAGCATCATCTGCATCATCTGCATCATCTTTTGCTCCAAGCAAAGATATACCAAAGCAAGAAGAGCCTCCGATGGATTCTATCCAGTATCCAGAAGAAGACATCAACCCAGACGATATACCATTTTAAAATAAATAAAACCATGAACAACAGCAAACAATGCTTCTTTACCAAAGAAGGAATCAATCATATCGATTACAAAGACACTGCAATCCTAAAGAAATTTGTGAACCCATACGGACGTATGGTAGCGAGGAAGCGTACAGGTGTATCCGCCAAAATGCAGCGAGAGCTAGCACAGGCTATCAAACGTGCTAGGTACATGGGGCTACTTCCGTTCGTAGCTAGATAGCTTGCAGGCCCACGTATAGTGGTATAATAAATGCATGAGACTATTTATACTAATTCTCTTGATAGGGACCCTGTTCATAGCGATCATGGCTGATAGCGCACACCCGGGGAGTTATCTATACCAAGTCAAAATATATGGTAACGAGAAAGTCATAGAAGCATTCTCTATAGGCAAGCAGGCTCGAGCCGAGAATAGTCTGCGCATGCTGAGCCATAGGATAGGGGACATACGCTACCTAGTAGCTGACCCGTCACTTGTACCAGTGTATGCCCCACTAATTAAAAAAAGCATTGGGGAAAGCCAAGCCCAAGTCGAGTCATATGTGAATTCCCAAGAAGCACTAGATCCAGATATAGCATCCTACAACGACATCGTTCGTAGCTACAACGAACTCATGTCCAGGAATCAGGCGGTACTGTCTTCTTTCTATAGAGAAACTATAGATTACCCGTAGTTATTTGGTAACGCGTTCTACATACTCGTCTAGCTCGGTATTGATACGGATTATGTCACCTTCGTTTACAAACAGGGGGGCGTTGATCTCTGCACCGGTTTCGAGCTTGACTACTTTGTTACCTCCACGGGCTGTATCACCTTTGATACCCGGTGGAGCTTCTACCACCTTTAGGTCTACCTTTACGGGAGTCTTTACGCCTATTATCCTCTCGTCTTCGTCTTCGCCGAATGTGAGTATCTCTACCATAGAGTTAGCCTTCATGTATTTGATAGCATTGCCGATGAGTTTTACATCGAGCTTGAATCTCTTGCTAGGATCCTTTTCTTCGCAGAACCAGCTTTCTCCCTTGGTGGTAAATAGGAATTTAATCCCGCGCTTGCCGATCTCGGCTTCTTCTACCTTGTCAGATCCATGGAAAGTCATCTCGGTCATAGCCCCAGTGATAAGGTTCTTTAGCTTGGTCTTGTTCTGGGGTTTCCTCTGCTGCATGCGGAATATATGCGCGTCGATCACTTCGTATGGATCACCATCCATGATGATAAATCTGCGGTTCAATATTTCGTTGTATTCAAGCATTGCCATAGGGGTAGTTATTAGTTGGAAGTTAATAGTTGATAGACCAATACTTTAGCAGATAAGAGGGGATTGGTCTAGTTTTTACCTATACGCGTGATCATGGTCCCCAATAAGTAGAAGTTCGGCACGATTTGATTCCTTGAAATCGAAAGTGATTCGGATTTTGTAATTTACATAGAAAGCATAAGCACCTTTGGTTCTACCACCGAGCTTGTGGACTTTGAGTGCTTGGTGATTATCTCTATTTAGAAACATTGCAATTTTTTCCTTGACCTCTACTTTCAGGTTTGGATCAAGTTTTTTATAAATCCGAATAAAGTTCGGAGCGTATTCAATCTCGAGCATATTATTCGAAGCCTTTAGCCAGTTCATCTAGATCTCCAACTAATCCTTTGCCATCCTTTATCTCTTGGCGAGCCTGGTTGATCTGTCTTATAAATTCATCTTCCTTGTACCTCTTTATGGCAGTACGGACTAGGTCGGCTTTGCTGGATGCATTGCCAATTTTCACTTGGGTTTCTAGGAAATCATTGAGGGATTCATCTATAGGGACGGTGATGGTAGTCATAGAATTGGATTACTAAGTAATAGTACTATCATATAGTAGGCCGTAATTGATGTCAAATTACCTAGGGGTATTTACATTTTCATAAATATTGCTAGTATGTCTTCAGAAAACGAACAATAAAACCCTGCACCTTAATAAACAATGAAAACTACAATACTGACTATCTTTTTTGCTTTTTGCACTGCTATTTTCGCTGCTACAGATTACGAGTTTCAGCATAAATTCTCTTTCCCAGTTGATCCATATGAAGATCATTCTTTCAGTGATGGAGGTTTCGGTACCGGGTTCGTATCGCCTAGAACAGGAAATACTGTCTATCATATGGCCGAGGATTGGCATAGGAAAACCAGTACAACCTTTGGTAGGAAAGTATATGCAATTGCTGACGGAGTTGTAACTATGGTAAAGGAATTAGATGGAACAGCTCCTGATGATTTCAATACCGAAATCCATGTTGAGCATACCTTACCGAATGGTATAAAAATTGAAGCAGTCTATAACCACCTAAGCAAGGCACTTTATAAAGAAGGCTGGAAATGCGACCGAGGTGATGCAATTGGAGAAATAGGAGATGGAAACGGCAAATGGCCAACACACTTACACTTCGAGATTCGCAAGGCCGGAATTGGAAAGACAAGAAAAAATCCATATGCATCGCTACTGAACAAACTCGAACCGAGCAGTAGTTCATATAGTTCAGCTCGAGACTATTTCTGTCCGTCACTATTGATCTCTGATTTTGCCAAAGAGAAAGTCATTTTTCTTACCGATAGGAGTGTTACCTGGGATTATTTCATCGTCGATGATTTTGCCCGATTTAGTACAGCGTATGTTGTCTATAGAGGAAAGAATTATAGCCTGACTCAGGCATTCCAGAAAGGATACGTATCTGTTGTCTATTTCCAGGATTCAAAAAATAAAAGTATCTGGATCCCAGATACTGGCAGAACACGTCACTTTAGACCAAATGTTGAGTACAGGATCAGAGCGAAGAAGGATGGCATAGAGTTACATATTCCCATTTGTCTTAATTATGGTGGTTTTGACGATAGCGAAGAAAATGGAAAAAGTCAGAGAAAGTTAGTGATGGAAAGTTATGCAAGGGTTGATCTGATCAATTTTCTGAATGCCTACAATAGCTTGTATCATCTGGAGCCAGATCCAATTAAGGACATGGCGAAAAATAATCCGCAATGGTATGTAAACAAATACCGATACTATCGGAGTAAGAAAGATTACGATGATGGAGAATCTTACGAGGTGATCATAGCTCAGTACAAAAAGACTCCGATTATTCGCTTCATCCACCCAAATGGAGAATTGAACGAAAAGAGGGTATTTGTAAATCCTAACATTAGTCAGTAGTTTCATTGCCTTGGGTATGTACAAAACCCAAGTTTTTATCTAATATAAACATAATGAAAAAACATATACTCTACATAGCTATAATTTTAGTCTTACTTGGCGTTCTCATAACTGTACTTACTAAGAATTATTACAGAGATAAAGCAATTCGTTACGATGAACAAGTTAAGGCTGATAAGATTAAAAATGATAAATACTGGTGGTCATTGTACAGGCAAGACTGGGATGGAGCCGTGAAAATCGCCCAAGAGTTTAATTCAATTGAGGATTTTTCGAGGTATCCAAATATAGATTCAAATGAAGGTAAGCCACAAGAAATTCTCTTTTTTGTGGATGATAGCGAAAACTTTTTCAGCAATGGTTTCAAACTGCCGTTACCAGATGGAATGGAAGGACGTTCAGGGGGCGGATCTGATTCTTTATTTGATCGAAATCATCAACGTATACAGTCTACCGGTTATTCATTTAGAGACCAAACAAAAATTGCTTTTCAAAGTCCGTTTAGTATTGGTTTAATAGAGGGATTGGCCCCCAGCATCTTGAGAGCTTCTAGAGCCATTGGAAATGATGCCAAATACGAATTTGTTCGGATTAATAATATTCCAATTGTAAAGATCTACGGCTATGGATCTTATGGAGATAGTGCTTACTATATATTCCGAACCAAATTCGGCTACGCATCAGTAATGACAATAGAAAATGGCCCCAAGACTCCCCAATGGCTTATTAAAGCAATTGTAGAGAATAACTAGGGATGGTAAGGGATTGGTCTAGCTATCTACCCCAACCACTCTTCTCTCGGTATACCCGACTGTTCAATTATACTTTTGAGAGTTCTCGGCTTTATGGATTTTGTGCCCTGAAATTGGACCGTTACTTGGCGGACTATTCCGAGGTATGATCCGACATAATAATGATGGCTGCCGTTTGTATAATTATACCTAAACCCTTTGTCTTTTAAAAAACTTACAACATCTCGGAAATTCCAATTCATTAAGCCTTTGGGCATGTTTTTAATAAGTCAGTTGCGTTCCGTAAGAATGGACCTGATAAGGGGAGGGAACGGGCTCTTTCTTTTCAAGAGCTTTCCATAATTCTTCATATTCTTGAGCTGGAGTCTGATTCAATATATGATCAGAACGAAGATTAGCCACTTTTACAGATTGGACGTATCCTTTAATTGCTTCGTCTAATTCAAAAGTCGCCATTTGGGGAGTGTCGCCTTCTACCACAATATTGAATTCCAAAGCTACCCCGTACCAGGTGGAGTCTTCTTTGAAAACTATGCATCTCACGGATCCTTTTTGAATAGTATTCATAATATAGAAGCATATCATAGCAGGGTTATTTTACAATAATGTCGAAAATGGGGAATGTTCTAGATGTTATTAATCTTTTTTGAATTGTTGTTCAAATGTTCCCGTATTAATCATTTGATCAATCAAATCAATCACTTGCTGTTCATCGTCGAATTCATCCCCATCTATAACATCGGGCAGGTATCCCTTTCTTGGATTTCTTGATAAGTAAAACAACCCACCACCAGCAAGGTTAATTACGATGTCACCACTATCTGTATCTTCTAATATATAACGAGAATTGTCCGGTAAATCTACGACTACGTTTGATTTTCCTTTACCTGTTTCATTAAATTTAGCTGACAATTTCCTGTAAGCTTCTAGTAATCCTTCGTGGTATTCAACTTTGTTTGGATCTTGTTCTGGCATATTTTTATATTATATCTCTTTCAATCTCCCCCTAATCTCCTTTAATATTTTCTCTCTAGTCTTTGGGTTTTCCTTTAGATAAGTACGAGTTGCGTCGTAGCCGCGGCCGAGCTTTTCTTCACCGTAGCTGTATGAGGTGCCGGATTTGGTGATGATGGCCATCTTTTCTCCGAGCGCGATGATCTCGCCTTCGGCACTGATGCCTTCGTTGAACATCAGGTCGAACTCGGTTTGCTTGAATG
The DNA here is from genome assembly GCA_031409775.1 of bacterium. Taxonomy (GTDB): domain Bacteria; phylum Patescibacteriota; class Minisyncoccia; order Phycocordibacterales; family CAIZIN01; genus JANNXY01. The sequence continues at coordinate 15,309 of JANNXY010000021.1, forward strand.
GGGCAGCGACCTTGTTCTTTACTACTTTCACTCTTGTTCTGCCCCCCATCACTTCTTCACCTTTCTTGATCTGGGCGATACGCCTGATGTCGAGTCGAACAGAGGCATAGAATTTGAGAGCCTTGCCCCCTGGAGTTGTCTCTGGGTTGCCGAACATCACACCGATCTGCATACGGATCTGGTTGATAAATATCACTACAGTTTTCGAGCGGGCTACTATAGCTGTGAGCTTGCGCAGTGCCTGGGACATGAGTCGGGCTTGTTTACCCATATGTGACTGGCCCATTTCACCTTCGATCTCGTCTTTGGGAGTGAGAGCGGCTACAGAGTCGATGACTATTACGTCCATCTTGCCGGAGCGGACGAGGGACTCTACGATCTCGAGGGCTTGTTCTCCTGTATCAGGCTGGGAGATAAGTAGTTCCTCGATCTTTACACCTAGGCGTTTGGAGTATTCTGGATCGAGAGCGTGCTCGGCGTCGATGAATGCACAAACGCCGCCGAGTTTCTGTGCTTCTGCGATCACGTGTAGGGTGAGAGTTGTTTTGCCAGATGACTCTGGCCCAAATATCTCTACTATTCTGCCTCGGGGTACTCCACCTATTCCTAGCGCTGCATCGAGTCCGATGGATCCTGTAGGGATCGCATTGATGTCTACTTTGGGTGCATCACCCAGCTTCATGATTGCGTCATCGCCGAATTTAGTCTTGATCGCATCGAGGGTGTCCTGGATGGATTTGTTGCGACTATTTTCCATCTTTGCCCCTTCGCTCTCTCCTTTGTCAGATTTATCTGCTTTTACTTTTTTTGCCATAATGTTTGGTTATTGATTGCGGTTAATGTAGATGATTTTGGTAATGTCTCTGTTGTACCGGTCTTTAGTGTACAGCTTTATTATATTATATCCAGGAGAAAGTAGTAGGGTCTCTCTAAACTCTCCCTCCTCGTCTACATATATAGCTCGGTCATTGAGACTGAGGAAATTAGCATGTTTGGTGAGACCATATATAGGTGTGGTCGGGGAAGTGGTGCTGTAGCCGTCTCTGGGGAACTCTATCACGAGCTCGGGACCCCCTAGATAGTTCCACGTGGCATACAGCGAATACCCCACTATAGCCACGGTGAGCAATATTCCTGAAAGCAGTCTTATTTTAATTAGTCCCTGGGGTTGCATATAGTTTATTCTCTGAAATCATAAAGGGTAATTTCTTTTGTTTGCTTATTGTATGACATATTTGAATACCAGATATCTGCGTAATCTCTAGAGGTATCGTTCCCTAGGTAGTCTTTTAATGAATTTACTCTAGATTTTATCTCGAGCCTTTCATTAGCGGGCATCTTTTCTAGTATTTCATCAAGCGATTGTGTTAAAGATGTATCAAATTTAGCAATATAGTAAGCATAATTAGAGTCTTTGTATCCTAATACAAAATCTACCACTTTTACTAATTTATCTGAGTAGTTTTGCAGTGCCACCTTCACATCAGACATAATTCGTACTTCTTCTGCACCTTGTTCATGGAAACCGCTGCTTCTGTTAATTTTAATAAAGAAATCTTCTCCAGATTCTTTTGTATGTAATTTAAATCTTGTAGTCATACTATTGGAGCTGCTCTCACCGATTTTTTCAAGTAAGATACTGTCATTTTCGAAATAGTTTAAATCACTTGAAATTATTTGGTCGATCGCTTTTTTAGCTTGACTGATTATCCCTGGATTCTTGCGGACAAATTCTTTAGCTGCAGGAGTATAAGCCAAATCTTTTTTAGTTTCCTCAGACGTTACACTATAAGTATTCCCTATATTTTTCTCTAACATATCATATGGTTATTACCTCTGATTCTAACTTTATTCCAGTCTTTTGGAAAACAGTATCTTTTACTTTTGCAATAAAGCTTGATATCTCTGATCCTATAGCATTGAATTCAATATTTGTTACTACGAGTGGTTGGTTCTGGTATAGCTGCACAAATCCTTCACCGTAGCCCTTTAAATTGCATATTTTATCCAATATATAGGCTGCAGAAAGCTTCTTTTGCGTAGGAGCTACATCATAGCAGGGGATATCTGGATATTTAGATTGCATGTCCTGAGCGACCGTTGCCTCTACAATAGGATTCATAAAGAATGATCCAGCTGTACCGGTAGTGTTTAGATCAGGAAATTTTTTTGCTCTGATTTCTCCTACATTTTTTCGCACAATTGCTGAGGTAATAACTTTGAAATCCTGCATATATTTCAGATCCGAATAGGAGAGATTTGGTACAAATTCTTTCGGGAGGTTGAATATAACAGACAGTACAATATACCTATCAGTATTGTGTTTGAAAATACTATCCCGATATCCATATACTAAATCTTTCTTTTCTATTTTTACTTCGCCTCCTTTGACCCTATCGAATACGTTTACAGATTCAATAATTGATGAAATTTCTTGGCCATAAGCACCGATGTTTTGGACCGCTGCTCCACCGATAGTACCCGGGATAAATGATAGATTCTCTAATCCAGATAATCCTCTACCAACCATTTCTTCTACAAATAAATCCCAATTTTCTCCTGCACCCACTTTATAAACCGAATATGTGTCTGTATCTTCTATAATTTCAATTCCCGAAATATTGATCTGGATAATTAATCCTGGAAAATCTTTCAGGAATAACAAATTAGAACCGCCACCTAAGATAAACACTTCCAAGGTATTAATTTCTGCAAACTCTAAAGCTTCTTTTAGGTCATACATAGAAGTGCAATTAGAGAAATAGCGAGCAGAAACTTCGCACCCGAAAGTGTGTTTATCCTTTAAAGATATATTTTCTTCAATTTTGAGCATCTGTTGAGCTTTCTACGTTAGACTCCATCACTTCACGAGGTTTGGCGCCGTCACCTGGGGCGATCACACCGCGCTCTTCTAGCATGTCCATGAGGCGCGCGGCGCGTGCATACCCTACACGGAGCTTCCTCTGTATATATGATGTGGAAGCTTTCTTGGCCTCTATAACAATCTGCCTTGCCTGCTCGTACAGCTCGTCATCGTCTTCACCGTCACCTCCATCATTCATAGAGCCGAATACAGCGTTCTTATCCGGTGCGTCTCCTGCTGTTGCGAGGCTAATGTCATGTGGTGGGGCTTCGTCTTTGTAAGCTTGGATAAAGTATCTCACCACCTCCTTTACTTCGTCTTCTCCTATAAACGGTGACTGAATGCGGATAGGCTCCGGGTTGTCTTGGGAGACATATAGCATGTCGCCGTGGCCAACGAGCTTCTCTGCACCTGCTCTGTCTATAATAGTACGCGAGTCGATCTGCGAGCCTACCTTTAGGGCGATACGGGTAGGGATGTTGGCCTTGATGAGGCCTGTTATGACGTTTACGGATGGTCTCTGGGTAGATATGATCAGGTGGATACCTACTGCACGCGACATCTGGGCGAGTCTCACGATAGCGCCTTCGAGCTCACGCGGGTAGCTCTGCATGAGGTCAGCTAGCTCGTCTATAACTATCACTATATATGGCATTGCTTCCCCCTCCTTCACATTCTTGTGATACGAAGTGATATCACGAACACTCTGCTTCTCTAGCACGTCGTATCTGCGATCCATTTCCTTGGCTGCCCAGCGTAGCGCCATGATGGTTTTCTTGGCATCGGTTATCACAGGGGTGAGCAGGTGGGGGATCTTGTTATATAGAGTGAGCTCTACACGCTTGGCATCTACCATGATGAATTTGAGCATATCAGGAGAGTTCCTATATAGGAGTGACGTCAGTAGAGCGTGCACGGTGACGGATTTACCTGACCCTGTGGTACCCGCGATGAGTAGGTGAGGCATCTTGGCGAGGTTCGCTATACAGGCCTGACCTGATACGTTCTTGCCCAGTGCCACAGACAGGGGTTTGTCAGAGTTCTGGAATTCTTTGGAACCTATTATCGTGCCGAGACCCACGATAGTTTTAGTGGTGTTGGGGATCTCTATACCAACTAGTGACTTGCCAGGTATCGGGGCTTCCATGCGTATCGACTGTGCCGCGAGTGCAAGTGCTAGGTTCTGCTGTAGGCCTTCGATGCGGGATAGTTTGACACCTTCGGCAGGCTTGAGCGCGTAGCGTGTGACTGTGGGCCCTATCGTGATCTCATCCATCTCTACAGGGATGCCGAAATTCATGAGGGTGCGTTTGATCAGGTTCGCATTAGCCTTCACATCTCCGACACCTGGCTTGCCTTTGTCCCCTGCGAGGATCGAAAGAGGTGGGGGGGTCCAATTGCTGTTAGATTTCTTGGCACCAAATATACTGAACTCTCCGCCAGTTGGTGTATTGGTCTCTTCTGCGATAACTGGTTCTTTGGGTTTCGAGACTTCTCTAGTTGGAGTAGGTTCATCTTCTTTTTCTTTGTCAGTATTAATGTCTTGGAGTTGTTTGCGGGTTAAGACTATTTCTTCGGAATTGCCAGATATTTTAGGGCTTGCTAGCTGTAGATCTTCTTGGTCCTTTGCCTTCCTACTATCTAGCCAGTTACGTATAAACTTAAAGTGTAGTGGGGTATCAAACATAACAATAAATGAAATAACAAGAAAAGCGAAAAGGAACAGGAATGTCGCTTCTGCATCAACTAGTCTCACGATAGGGGATGCTATAAATCCACCCACCACCCCACCATGTCCTGGTACAAGTAGGTGCACCATCGATAGTCCAGAGACAAAGAAAATAAATGCCCCGATTACTTTGGGTAGAGCAAATGTATGTGTGACAGATTTGACGAAAGAAATCCCAAGCATGACAAGTAGTATCGGCATAAGGAAATACCCAACCCCGAACAGGTACGACATGAGTCCATAGAGCTGACTACCGAGCATCCCTGCTCCGTCAAATGCGGCAAGTAGTAGAAACACAGCAAGCACCACAAACAGTATTGCCCAGATAGCGTCCACGGTCTCCGGCTGTAGCTTCACCATGCTCCCAATGTCGTATTCGAGGTCGTCCGAAGGTGCTGTCGCACGTCTTTTAGAATCAGGTTTTTTATCAGATGTTTTTTTCTTTTTCATTTAATTTTATTTCACTCTATTATAGCAATTTATGCCTAATTTTGCAGTTAGTTTACAAAGACAATAAAAAGACATAAAATGCATTTAACAAAGAAATCAAATTGTATGGATAAATTAAACGTCACAAACACTTTCGATATCGGTCAGGTAGTAGGCGATGATGCCCACTTAGCATACCTTTTGAAAAAGACAGAGAGGATAGTAAAGGCCATTTACATCATCACCAACTTCTTTGACTCGCGCGATGCTATCAAATGGTCTCTACGAGATTCGTCCGTTAAACTCCTCTCAAGGACAGTCTATCTAGGGCAATGTCCCTTAGACATCAGAGACAAAGCTATAAAGGACATGTTATTTGCAGCCCTGGAGTCAAGGACACTTCTAGAGATGTCGCATCTCGGCGGCTCGATTTCCACGATGAATTTCAATCTACTCACAGCAGAGCTAGACTCGCTCTTAGAGTTCGTCAATTCCAAATACCAATCCCGATACGAGACAGCTCAGAGCCTCAGTCTAGGAGCGGATTTCTTTACTATAAAAAATGAGCCTAAAGTTGATTCACCGCAGAAGCCAATTCCCACCTTTAATCATATGGCTATCAGCGCTGGCAATGTGGCTGATTTCCAGGCCCAGCTGCATAGGAAAATCGGCCTCCCCGCGAGCCTTGTTCAGCTCGATGATCGCAAGAAAAGGATCCTAGGTATAGCCAAGGCCAAGAAGGATTTCTCCATACGAGATATAGCCGAAAAGATGACAGATTGTAGTGAGAAAACCATCCAGAGGGAGCTCATAGAGATGGTTGCAAACGGTATGCTAAACAAAGAAGGTGAGAGGCGGTGGAGCAGGTATTCTGTTGTCGTTTGACCCTGTTTGTGCTAGTATAGTTTCATGTGGTTATCCACAGCTTTCGGTTTGCATTGAATCCTAGGCGACTAGTTTCGTTGTATAATCACTAGCGTTCCTGGTCATTGAAAAATGAATAGGTCGATAACACCTCAACTATATGTTCTGGTTCTATCCGTCCCAGCGCGCAATCCTCTAATCCTACCTATAGGCTTGCGCGCTGGGTAGGAACCCAGAATATAGTTATTATTAATTATTACAAAATTTACGACTTTATGAAAAATATATTTAAAAAGTTTGCTGTAGTATTGGCTTTTGCTTTCGTCGCTATCGCTGGCGTTAGCACTGCTGATGCTGCGTTCTCTCGCTACCTCACAGTAGGTAGCACAGGTCCTGATGTTTCAGAACTTCAGGCCATCCTCCAGACTCAGGGTTACCTAGTTATCCCTGCTGGAACCGCACCTGGTTACTTCGGTGCACTTACAAAGACAGCTGTCGCTAAATGGCAGGCAGCAGTAGGACTTCCTGCTACTGGTTACTTCGGACCGCTTTCAGTTGCAAAATTGAATGCATCTATGGTAGCTCCAGTTGACCCAGTAGATCCTGTTGATCCTGTTGATCCTTCTGATGACGACATGGACGATGACATGGACGATGAAGACGACACATCATCTGACGATGATGCTGACGAAGATGATTCTGACGACACTCTTTCAGGAGACGAGGCTTCACTCGAAGACTTCAAAGCTAGTGACGGAGAAGACGATGATGTTTCCGAAGGCAATGAAGCTGAGGTTGCAGAATTCGAATTCGATGTTGAAGATGGAGACGTTGAGGTACAACGTTTAGATCTAAGCTTCGAGTCCAACGCTGGAACAGGTCAGGAAGACGAACCTTGGAACACCTTTACCACCATCAGCCTATGGTCAGATGGGAAGGAGATTGCTTCCGAAGATGTCTCTGACGAGGATGATTGGCTAGAAAATGACAGCGAACCTTACGTTTATCGCTTTACCGGTCTTGACAAGGTAGTCAAGGAAGGCAAGAAAGCTAAGATCGTTGTTAAAGTTGAAGCCGAAGATGGTATCGATGGTCTAAGCACCTCAGATATCGCTTGGACCGTTTTTGTTGACGAAGACGATATCCGTGGAAACGATGGAGCTGGTATTGACCAATTTATCGGAAACGAGGATGAAACAGTTACCTTCGACGTAAAAGAAGAGGGTGCTGATGATGATCTATCAGTTAGAAGCTCAAAGGAAGATCCAGATTCTACAACCTTCCAAGCTAAGGATGATAGTTCTTCAGACTGGTTTACGATTTTAGCTTTCGATCTTGATTCTGATGAAGATAGTGGAGATATTGAACTAAATGATTTCCCTGTTCTTATCACCACAAACGATGTAGCTTTCCAGGTAATCGATGATCTTAAATTGGAAATTGATGGAGAAGAGTTCGATGATTACAATCTAAGCTCTACCTCAACCGCTGCAGCTACTTCTACCTTTGATATCGATGGCGATTATGTCATCGAGGGAGGAGACAGAGTTACTGTAAAGGTGTGGGCTAAGTTCAAGACTGCTTCAACAAGCTCTACTTACCCAGACGGTACAACCATCCAGGCTTCCGTTCTTGGTTCAGCTATCGATGCTGAAGGAGATGATGATGTAGAAGTTGATGGTTCCGCTACTGGAGATGTTCACACTATCCGTTCAGCTGGAGTTAACGTAGACGTTACTTCAACCTCAAACGGAGATCAGGCTCCATCAGTTGATCTAACTGATAACGATGTAGCTACTTTCTTTGTAACTGCTAAAGTTTCAGCCTTTGATCAAGATGTATTCATCTCAAAGACTGGTTCAGTAGCGTTTACTTACCAGATTGAAGATGCTGACGGAAATGCGACTTCAGGTGCGGCCGTAAGCTCAACCGTGTCTTCTTCTGCGGACACAGATGGAAACTACTACCGAGTTAGTGAAAACGATGCCGAATCATTTACCTTCCAGGTAACATTTGATCCAGCAACAGCTAACCCTGCTCAATTCCGACTACAACTTCTTACAATCAACTTTAATGATTCTGCTGCAGCACCAGACACTGTCTATACTGCAACACCGTCAAGTGATTTTGAGAGTTCATTCAAACTTATCGTAGACTAGTTTAGAGAAAGGTTTCTCAATTAGTATACGTAGGTTAGTGAGTAAAACAAAAACCCCTCGAAAGAGGGGTTTTTGTGTTGCCTATGCACCCCACTCCTAGCCTCTCCCCAAAGGTAAGAGGAATCATGCATGAAGCCCTTCCTTCTGGGAAGGTTGGGATGGGTGAATAATTTGTTGGAAGTTTTCGCCGTGATATAATTGGTGAGTGAAAGCACTAGTGTCCCGTTAAAATCCACATCTTCCTAAACTACTTTTGATTGAAGCCATTTTTTTGTATTTTGCTTCCGCACGATTTGAATTGAAAGTACCATATTTGGGAACAGCTATCATATTTGTCCAGACTAATTTGGAAAATGATATCGTGGAGTTATCATGAACTACAAAAAATATGTTTTCGCTCAAATTATGGAATATCTTCCCCGTCATGATTTCGATGTTTGTGTCAAAAGGTATCAAGGTGAACATTATGCAAAAAGCTTTTCCTGTCGTGATCAGTTTCTCGCTATGGTCTTCGGTCAACTGTCATATCGAGAATCTCTTCGGGATGTTGTGAGCTGTCTTTCATCACATGTTGCAAAACAATACCATTTCGGCTTCCAAAGTGCTGTCGCCAAGACAACACTTGCCACCGCCAATGAGAAACGTGATTGGCGAATATATCGTGATCTTGCAACAGTACTGATCGAGAAAGCCCGGAAGCTCTACATTGATGAGCCGGCAATCGCCAAAGATATCGCAGGCAGCTGTTACGCCATTGATTCATCTAGTATTGAGCTCTGTCTTTCACTCTTCCCTTGGGCTCCGTATGTAACGACTAAAGCAGCCGTCAAGCTCCATACGGTTATGGATTTACGTGGCTCTATTCCAACGTTTTTCGATATGACCAGTGGCAAGGTAAACGATATGAACTTTCTAGATCTAGTCTCCTTTGAACCAGGAGCTTTCTACGTGATGGACCGCGGGTATGTAGATTTCAGAAGATTGTACAAAATACACAAGGTAGGAGCATTCTTTGTGACTCGATCCAAGAAGAACATGCTATTTGAGAGAAGATATTCAAACAAGATAGATAAATCAACCGGTATTCTCTGTGATCAAATTGTAGTATTGACTAGAACACAGACATCGGAAAATATCCTGATACCCTTCGCCGCATTAAATACAAAGACAAGGAAACGGGACATGTCTATGTCTTCCTCACGAATAATTTTGATGTCTCCGCTGCCTCGATAGCCCTCCTTTACAAACATCGTTGGCAGATTGAATTGTTTTTCAAGTGGATAAAGCAACATTTGAAAATCAAAACATTCTGGGGGTATTCGGAGAATGCAGTGAAAACGCAGATATGCATTGCACTTTGCAGTTATCTCATAGTAGCCATCCTAAAGAAGCGACTTCACCTAAAACAGAATCTTTACGAAATTCTACAGATTTTGAGTGTGTCACTTTTCGACAAAAGTGGCTTGGTTGAGCTGTTTTCTCTGGATTCGTCGCATGACGTTATGGATGGTTCCCAAAATACGTTGTCATTGTTCGGTTTTTAACGGGACGCTAGTGGAGTGAAAGATAAAAATAATATAGTCTACATCGACGGTGCAAATCTCTATAGTGCCACCAAATCTTATGATTGGGAATTCGACTATCGAAGATTTAGAGTGTGGTTATCTGATAAGTATGATGCAAAGCAGGTTTGTCTATTCCTTGGCTTGATACCAAAGTATAAAAATTTATATGAGAAGCTTCAAAAAGATGGATACATTTTGATCTTTAAGGAGGTAATATATGATAATGATGGGAAGGTTAAAGGTAATTGCGATGCTGATATCGTGGTTAGAATTATGAAAGATTGTTACGAGAATAATTTCGAAAAGGCGGTACTGGTTTCTAGTGATGGAGATTATTCAAGTCTTGTTTCGTTTTTGATAGAGAAAGATAAATTGGAGACAATACTTTCGCCGTACAATACAGAGAAATGTTCGGTGCTTCTAAAAAGGACTGGAGCTTCTATCGCATACATTAATGTCCAAAAAGAAATCTTGAAGTCTCAATAATAAAAAAGCCCCCGGCAAGCACAGGCTTGCAAGGGTCTTTTCGTGGGAATATTTAAATCATAGCAGATGCTATCTGCAAGTCAAGCAAAACCCCTCGAAAGAGGGGTTTTTGTGTTGCCATACACCCATCCAAAGCAGGGCTTCGCGAGGTTAAACCTCAAGACAAAAACCATTCTGTGAAGGGTGGTTTTTTGGTTGTATTCAAACCAGGTTTATGATAGTATTTAGGCACCGACGCCGTTAGGCGATAACGACCCAGAGGGTTACCTCTGGGAGCGTAAATAAATTAAGAAATACAGAATGTATGTAAAGGAATTTGATAGATTGAATCTCCCCCATTCCCCGTCCCTTCTAGGGCGGGGTTTCTGCTAAGGAAAGTCTGAAAACCCTTGGTTTTCAGATATACTAGATGCATGGTCAAGAAAAGCAATCACTGCGCATACAATACCCACTATCACATAG
>JANNXY010000022.1:0-2636 GCA_031409775.1 bacterium
ATACATTTGTTGAATAGGTTGTAATTTGTGTATTGCCTGAATAAACTTTAAGTCGGGCAGTAAAATTTCCGGTTGAAGCTCCGCCTCTATTTACTATTTCATAAGTAGCTGAATTGGTACACGGTGATATAGAAGCAGAAGGGTTAATAATATACTGCAATGGTATTACATTGATTGGAGCAGAAGCGCCACAGCCAACATCTACGGTGAGGTAAGTTGATTGGGCAGAGTTAAATGTCAGTGTGGGCAAGGTTGCTGCATAAGACTCATTCGGCATTAAAGAAGGAATCGTTATTGGTATATTTGAATAGGTTGCATCTGTAACGAGTTGCATTGTTGTTGGATCGCTAATTGAATCTGATGTATTATTTATTAGTACGTATCCATCCAATGATTCACCCTGAATTACAGAATTCAGTCCATTTCCATTATTCCCGTTAATATGAATTTGTGGAACTAGTATACTCGAACATCCACCCACATCTTGTCCACTAGCGTAAAAAACTACTCCATTGCACTGAGGCAAAACATAGAAAGTACAGGCACTTGTATTGCTTGTTAATGTATAATCTGTTAATTCAACCGTTACATGGTAAAGTCCGCTGGTAACCGGTGCGCCCATGGGTATGCTGAAGTTGCCCTTTGAATCAGAGTACCCGGAGAAAGTTTGTCCGGTTTCTAAAAGAGTTGCAGTTGCTGTAGCTCCTGCACAGGATGAATCGTTCAATTGAATTGCGAGATCATAATATAAAGCATTCCCTAGTATATTTACGATGGAGCCCGGGCATACAGAATCCGGTTCGACACTAGAATTTATTACAATTCCGCCGGGTAAAAAGAAATTACCATTAATGAAAGGCCGAATGGCTTTATTGTCCAGTTCATTGTGCTCAACAATTTCATTTTCGCAATCGACAATAACTTGCATAGGACAAAATGCAGGTAGTATGGGTGTTTGTATAAGCCAATTGGCAACATAAGTTCCGTACGGTGCGATATACCCTACACGAATTTTTGGAAATATTGTTGTAGTATCATACTGATTGATCAGGTGGAGAGAGAAATTATTTGCACTTTGTCCGGAATTGTTATGTACAGTTGCATAGACATTAATAAAACTCCCTACTGCAGGATGAGAATTGGAAAATGAAATATCATTTGAAAAAATAGAAAGATCAGGTTTGCGTATGACCTTTGGTTCATTATTGGGGCCGATTTCACTTTTGCACCCATGACTATCTGTTACAATGATTTTTGTATTCCAATTTTGGGATTCCATTAAAAAAGGAACGTTAAAGTAGTATGCTTTACCATCAACCGTAGTATTATCAGCCTGATTAACCGCTGCCATGAAAAACAAACGATCGTTTTGATTTGAATAACTTCCGTTTCCCTCAAAATCCAATCGTACCCTTGGATAAGTAGCGGCAGGTGGTTCATTGTCAGAATCTGTATAAAGAACTTCAAAACGATAGGTGCTTAATGGGTCGCCCTCTGATGGACTAACAAGCAAACCCGAAGTGTCTAATGATGTAAGTACCGGGCTGTAATTGTTATCGACGGTAATGCTTACTGAAGCTGATGCTGTGCAACTTCCGCCATTGGTAATTGTTAAAGTATACAATCCTGAATTTGCAGAAGACATATTCGCAATTACAGGATTTTGAAGTGAACTGCTAAAATTATCGGGACCTGTCCATGAAAATGTTGAACCCAGTAGGTTATTAAGAAGCAAGGACGATCCTGTGCAAACAGGGGAGCTATAAGTAATTACAGGAGGGCTAATTGGTAATTCAACGTTTACATATTGATAGGCCGTTGCTGTACATGTATTTTGATCAGTTATGGTTGTTGAATATAGTCCTGTAGCATTTACAACAATTGATTGTGCAGTAGATCCTGTTGACCATAAATAGGATGTTGCTGTATTAACACTTAACTCAACACTGTCTCCTGAACAAAATGTTGTTGGTCCGCCTGGAGTGATAGAAATATAAGGAGAAAGATGTAGTGTAATTGTTATTGGTAATGATGTGACAGGACAATTATTGTTATCCGTTGTTGTAAGCGTATAATTACCACCTCCCGTTGCACGGATGGAATTTGTTGTTTCACCCGTTGACCATTGGTAAGAAGGGTATGTATTTACGGATGATAAGCGCACAGAATCTCCCGGACAAAACGTTGTAGGTCCGTTGGCTGTAATTACAGGCAATGTCGATAAAGGAAGTACGCTTACAGAAACTGAACTTGAAGCCGTGCAAGGACCGCCATTTGTAATTGTAACTGTATACTGTCCGCTGCTGGCAGCTGAAACAATGTATACGTAAGGATTTTGATCGTAACTGATAAAGCCATTTGGGCCTGTCCACAGGTATGTGCCAATGCCTCCACCCGTGAGTGAAATATTGTTGCCTGCACAGATGGGTGAATTGCTACTGGCAGTTGCCGTTGGAAGTGCATTAACCGTTACTGCTACCGAAGCCGTACTGGTACAGCCATTAACATTTGTTATAGTTATCGTGTAAGTTCCTGACGATGAAACGGTTGCATTACTTATCGTTGGACTTTGTGCCATGGAAGTAAAGCCACTTGAACTTGTCCACGAATATGTTCCAACGCCTCCACCTGTGAGA
>JANNXY010000023.1:0-10442 GCA_031409775.1 bacterium
CCGAGGCGCATTGTATCACTTCCCCACGCAATCGGGGCGTACGGAGAGGTTCAGAGCCACCACGCGCTCCGCGCGTGCGATTAGTAGCTTTCGTCAGGGTTCAATTCAAAATACATTCGAACTTCGTTCAATACACACCGCCAAAATTCGGAATCAGAAGAAACGGACAAAGCGGGGTCGCGCCGAAGGTGCGACACTAATGCATTCCCCCCGCCGAATCCAGAATCCAAAAGGGTTTTCCACGCTCCGCGTGGCTCGTCGTTTGCCAATACAAATCTATGAATAATCAAACCAAAAAGTTTTTCATTTATACTCGCAAGTCTACGGACGACAAAGACAGACAAGTCCGTAGTATTTCTGACCAATTAGCTGAACTGAAAGAGTTAGCATTGAAAGAACAACTGGAAGTGGTTGATGTCTTTGTCGAAAAGCAGACCGCCAAAATACCAGGTCGTCCTGTGTTTAACGAAATGGTAGAACGTATGGAAAAAGGCGAAGCATCGGGTATTTTGGCGTGGCATCCCGATAGACTTGCGAGAAACTCGGTAGATGGAGGAAAAATCATCTACCTCGTTGATACTGGCGTAATCGTAGAAATGAAATTTCCAACTTTTTGGTTTGATCCGACACCGCAAGGCAAGTTCATGCTCTCAATCGCTTTTTCGCAGAGTAAATACTATGTGGACAATCTAAGCGAGAATATCAAGCGCGGACACAGAAACAAAGTGAAGGAAGGAATATGGCCTCAAATGTCTCCGATTGGATATGTGAACGAGAAAGGAAAAGGTATTGTGCCACATCCCGAACTTTCGATTTTAGTAAAAAAGACATTTGAGGCATATGCGACTGGGAACTTCACTTTGCGGGAAGTCCGCGATAAATTTAATGGGCTTGGATTGAAGCGAAAAAGCGGCAGAGAGCTTGCGGTGTCGAATTATCAAAAACTTCTCAAAAATCCTATTTACACTGGTCTAATGAGATATAACGGAGAGATTTTTGAGGGAAAGCACGAACCGATTATCACAAAGAAACTTTTTGATTCCGTTCAAGAAGTGATGAGCCGAAAATCTAAACCTCATTCCAAGGGTTTGAAACCGTATATCTATCGCGGATTTTTCCGTTGTGGAGAATGTGGTTGCTTCATTACTACCGAGCAACAAAAAGGTCATAACTATTTGCGATGTACCAAACGGAAAAATCCTTGTACTCAAAAATATGTCCGTGAGGAGCTCATCACTTCTCAAATTCAAGAGGAAATCAAAAAAGTTTCTTTACCACTCGATTGGACAGAGTGGATGATTGCCGAAAATGCAAAAGATCGGCAATCGGAAGTCCAATCGAGTACGCTTTTTGCGGATAGTGTAAAAGCCGACATTTCTCTTTTGGATTCCAAAATAGAGAAGCTGATGAACGCTTATCTCGAAAGTGCGTTGTCGCTCGAAGAATATCGCGAAGCTAAAAACAAGTTGGTTAATCAAAATCAGCTTCTCAAAGAGAAATTATCGGCTTTTGAGCAAAAAGCGAATAATCGGTTCGAACTTACGGAAAAGTTTTTGAAATACAATATGGAATTGGCAAACGACCGAACAAATGAGGAAAATACTCATTTGTTCAAAAAAGTCGGTTCGAACTTTTTAATTAAAGATCGAACCGTACTTTTTGAGCCACGCGGAGCGTGGAAAACCCTTTTGGATTCTGGATTCGGCGGGGGGAATGCATTAGTGTCGCGCCTTCGGCGCGACCCCGCTTTGTCCGTTTCTTCTGATTCCGAATTTTGGCGGAGACGGGGAGATTCGAACTCCCGAGGCCGATTAGAGCCTGCCCCCTTAGCAAGGGGGTACATTAGACCACTCTGACACGTCTCCGACTAAATCAGGGTAACATATTAGCAGTTATTTTTCTATATTACGCTTTTTCTGGTATATTCTATATATGGAGGATTGGGTGAGTGGTTTAAACCAGCAGTTTACTAAACTGCCGACCCTTAATTGGGTCCGCGAGTTCGAATCTCGCATCCTCCGCAATGATCCGCAAGGAAGCCTAAATTGCTTCCGAGCGGATTATCATTGCGTGAGGAGTGGAGATTCGAAAGCCGGAGCAGCTCGGCTGCGAGGCGGGGTAGCGGAAAATTTCAGCAGAAATTTATCCGTGACCGAATCTCGCATCCTCCGCATTAATGCGCTATCGCTATACTATATATATGTGATGCGCCCGAGTCGGCGAGGGCGCGTGAAGCATCCTGCAATGTGGCGCCAGTGGTAGATATGTCATCTAGAATCAGAATAATTTTACCTTGTACTAGTTCTCTGTGCATGCATATGAAAGCATGATCCATGTTGGTGAATCGCTCCGTTCTATTCTTGGTCTTGCTCTGCTGAGTTGTCACTCTCGTATGGGTGAGAATGTTTGGGATAAATTTTAATTTTGTATTAATCAAATTATTTTTATACAACCTCTCCATAGTTTCAAGCAGAAATAATCCTTGGTCGAATCCCTTCTCGGCTTCCCTGTGCGCACGAGCGGGGACAAATGTAACAATCATTTCGTCTGGTGGTAGCTTCGATATCTCTTCTAGGATTATGTGACCAAATATCTCTGCGATCTCCCTATTCTTCCTATATTTGAGCTCCCACAGGGCGTCACGGACAAGGTTGTTGTGATATTTAAATATTGCACCGGTGCCTATCTCTGCCGATTGTCGAAACTGCGCTGGTGATAGTGACTCGATTTCTCTCACACGGAGACTTTTGGGGAAAAGAAAATCAACTAAATTGGAGAATAAATCAGTTAGCATGTTATAATTATAACATCTATGTCAAACTTCCTTACGGACCTACTTTCCAAACTTGGGGGCTCTGGTGACGAAAGCGTCATCGGGCTCGATATCGGCTCTTCTGCTATCAAAGCTGTTCAGATAAAAAGGAAGAAGGGTAAAGCTGTATTAGAGACTTATGGGGAGTTATCTCTCGGTCCATATGCCAATATCGAAGTAGGCAGATCAACCAGACTCGATACCGCCACTCTCGTTGGTGCACTCAAAGACCTTTTCTCTATAAAGGAAGTAAATATAACCACTCGCAATGGAGGACTTGCCATACCCATGCGTTCGAGTATGGTCTCTGTTCTAGCGTTCCCAACACTCAACCAGAAGCAGCTAGGTGAGATGGTTCCGCTAGAAGCCCGCAAATACATCCCAGTTCCAATATCTGAAGTCACAATTGATTGGTCTATAGTGCCCAAAGCGATGAACGAGAAGTCAGACAAATCCAAAGTCGAGCATACAGAAGTATTGGTAGTAGCTATACACAACGATACACTATCAACATATTCCCAGATATCTAGAGATGCAGAGATATCCAAACCATTTTACGAAATAGAAATGTTCAGCACGATGCGGGCCTTGTTAGACCAGGGACTCGTCGCACCTGCACTCATTGTCGATATAGGTTCGTATTCTAGCAAGGCGTATGTCATAGACGCGGGTGTTGTGAGAGAGTCGCATGTAGTAAATAGGGGATCACAGGATATCACGCTCAACATCGCTACTTCGCTATCTGTACCGATAGATCTCGCAGAGAAGCTGAAGCGCAACATCGGCTCCAACAAGCCAGAAGAAGATGTGCATATAACAGAGGTCGCTGGGTTGGTTTTGGATTCTGTTTTCTCGGAAATTAACTCAGTTCTCGTCGGATTCGAGCGCAAGTATGGGATCAATGTTGGTTCGGTGTATCTCACCGGAGGTGGTGCCGCTATGAAGGGTGTATCAGAGAAAGCGTTTGAGCATCTGAGCATCAAAGCAGAGGTAGGTAACTCATTTGCCAAGGTTCAGATACCAGCATTTCTAAATGATGTGCTAAAGCAAACAGGTACAGGATTCTCTGTCGCAGTTGGTATTGCGCTTAGAGCCTTGCAAGAATTGGACTAAGTTCGTTATAATACAAATATAATATTATGGAAGCTCGTCCACAAGCAACATTTATCCCAAAGAAGCCAGTAACTTCTAATAGTATCGGGAGAAAGGGAATCGGATTCCTTTCACTTATTTCGCTTGTTATATTTCTCGCTACTGTTGCAGTATCAGTAGGTATGTATTTCTACAAAGATACTCTGGTCAAATCTATCGCCGCCAAAGAAAGCGAACTCGAAGAAAAAAGAAAGATATTTGACCCGCAGTTTACCAAATCTATTGTCGATTTATCAACCAGGATAGAAGTATCCAAGAAATTGCTCGAGAAGCATGTTGCTGTTTCATCTCTATTTGACACACTACAGAAAGACACCCTCAAGACAGTACAGATAACTGATTTCACATTTGGCACAGGCAATACCTCTGGAGCCGGTTCAGCTGGCAACAGTCCAGTTACCAAGATATCCATAAGCGGTCTCGCTCGTGATTACAATTCGCTCGCATTCCAAGCAGAGACTTATGCCAAGAACCCAGACCTCAAGAATCAAACACTTTCCAACTTCTCTCTTACAGACAAAGGTGGAGTTTCTTTCTCATTTGAGGCCGAGATAGACGCCGATCTAATCGACTATGGTATCAGTATCACAGGAGCTGCCCCACGAGTTCCTGTATCAGATGAGATACTATCACCAGTAGCTACTTCTACAACTGCTACCACTACATCTACTAGTACTAATACCCGAAGACCATGAGTAAAATCACCCCGATCATTTTCATCGTCTTCTCGATTATTCTGTTCTGGAAGTATATAGATCCTGCACGTGTAGAGATCAAGGCTCTGTCAACCACAGCTGGAGAATATTCTAGAGTTCTCGAGAGGGCGGAGGATTTCCGTGAGCGCCGAGCTAACTTACAGAAAGAGTATAGCTCTATATCCCCAAGTGATTTAATAAAGATAAAGAATATGGTTCCTGATGACGAAGACAACAAGAACGTTAAGCTCATACTCGATATCGACCGTATGGCGAGCAAGCGAGGTGTTTCGCTAAAGAGCCCCACCATCAGTGACTCATCCTCGAAGAGTGACTCTGCTCGGAGAGCTATCGCCATAGATACAAATGCTTATGGTACGACCAAGATCGGTTTCTCCGTTTCTACTACCTACAACACATTCCTTCTATTGCTTGGAGATCTAGAGAATAGCCTGCGCCTAGTTGATGTAACAGATCTCAAGGTAAAGCCAGGCGAGAACGGTGTCAATGAATATTCGGTCTCAGTAAACACTTATTGGCTCAAATAATATCATGTCTAAACGCAACATCATTTTAACAGGGATAATCATAGTACTTGTATTTGTCTCGTTTAACGTATTCTTCAGCGGGGAATCTGCCGATGATATCGCACTAGTTGCAGCCAGCGCAGAGCAACGGGTCGAGAGCCAGGTGGGCGCAGATATACTGGCCGCACTCAATACACTCGAGTCACTCAGGCTAGATGTTAGCTTCTTTAAAAACGATCTATACAGAAACCTCCGAGACCAGAGCCAGCTGATCCAGCCACAGCCAGTCGGTCGTAACAACCCATTCTTGCCGATAGGTAGAGAGTCTGGCGCAGCCCCAGTCTCTACATCAAC
This sequence comes from bacterium, assembly GCA_031409775.1. Classification (GTDB taxonomy): domain Bacteria; phylum Patescibacteriota; class Minisyncoccia; order Phycocordibacterales; family CAIZIN01; genus JANNXY01. The sequence goes on from JANNXY010000023.1 coordinate 5,541, forward strand.
GGCTAGATAAGAAACAACTATGACGTTTCTAGAATTCCTAGTTGATAAAAAAATACTCGATGAAGCTTCAGTCTCGGTTATTCGTAATGAGCTGGAACAGAACGGTGTGTCACTAGATGATGCATTGTCGCATCAAGGCGTCACACCAGACCAGATAATCTCTGCCAAAAGCGAATATTATGCTATACCCGTGCGTAACATCGCTGATGACAATATCCCATTTGAAATACTCAAATATGTCCCAGAGGAATCAGCTACTCACTATGGATTCGTACCGATAGCGGTCAAAGACGGTTTCCTCGAGATCGGTATACTCGACCCAGATAGCCTCGAAGCACGAGACGCACTCAATTTTATTTCTGGCAAGATCAACCTCCCATACCGCCTATATCTCATATCCTCCAAAGACTTCGAGAATGTTTTAAAGATCTACAAAGGTCTGTCAGGTGAAGTTACCAAAGCTCTAACCGAGCTCAACTCTGATCAGACTCTGGATCGTGATCTATCGAGTGTAGAGACAGAGGCTTACAAAGCAGGCAAGACCACGATCATCGAGGATGCCCCTGTTACAAAGATCGTTTCTACGATTCTGCGATATGCTGTAGAAGGTCAGGCATCTGACGTACACATCGAACCTCTCCGTGAAAAAATCCGAGTGAGGTTCCGCGTAGACGGTGTACTCAATACCAGTATCGTACTTCCGGTCAAGGTTCTGGATGCGGTAGTAGCGAGGATAAAGATTCTCGCCAACATGAAGCTAGACGAGAAGCGCAAGCCACAGGACGGAAGGTTTGCGGCCAAGATAGAAAGTCGCAAGGTTGACTTCCGTGTATCAACTTTCCCTACATATTTCGGAGAGAAAGTGGTGATGAGAATCCTAGATCAGGAGAAAGGTGTTCAGAAATTGTCAGAGATCGGCCTATCGCCGAAGAATTATGAAATGCTTGTGAATGCTATCGGCAGATCATACGGTATGATACTCATATCTGGACCTACAGGATCAGGAAAGACAACAACACTATACTCATTGTTAAAGGAATTTGATATTGATCATGACAACGTTCTGTCACTCGAAGATCCGGTAGAGTACACGATCGAGGGTGTGAGTCAGTCACAGATCAGAGCAGAGATAGGGTATACATTTGCGACAGGGCTACGTACAACTCTGCGTCAGGACCCAGATGTGATCATGGTGGGAGAGATACGCGACAAAGAAACCGCCCAGCTCGCTATACAGGCAGCGCTTACAGGTCACTTGGTATTGTCAACAATCCACACCAACACTGCCTGTGGTATCGTACCCCGCCTCATCGATATGGGAGTCGATCCTTACCTTATCCCACCAACTCTAATACTCGGTATGGCACAGAGACTGACCCGGAGACTCTGTCCCGGTAGTGGCAAGCCACTAAAGATCGAAGGAAGCATCAGAACCAGATTCGATGAACAGTTCAAAGACCTCCCAGAAGACATCAAGGCAGAGTTGCCAGAATTCAGCGAAGTCATGGAGATAAGTCCAACACCGGAATGCCCATCGGGTATGCGTGGGCGAGAAGCCGTGTTTGAAATGTATACAATGTCTAGAGAGCTAGAAGATGTAATACTTAAAAATCCTGTGGAATCCGCAGTGTACGATGTGGTGCGAAGGCAAGGGATGCTAACACTCAAAGAAGATGCTATTATTAAAGCACTGAAAAAGATTATTCCGTACGAAGAAGTCAACAAACTTTAATAATAAAAATATGAACGATTTAGAAATAGGAAAGGGAATACACGTGATGCTTATCGACGATGACATATTTCTACAGGATATGTATAGTTTGAAATTCGTTGTCAAAGGCTTCGAGGTGAACTGCTATCTGAAGCCCGAAGAAGCCCTCGAGAGCATTCGTAGTGGCAACATCCCCGACATCATTCTCATAGACATGATCATGCCGAAACTCGATGGCGTCGCTGTGCTAAAAGAGATCCGCGATAACAACCTCGTGCCCAAAGCAACTATTGTAATGCTAACAAACCAGAGTCAGGCTGAAGACGTAGAGAAAGCCAAACAGTTCAACATCGATGGGTATATTATCAAAGCTGTTGCGGTACCATCTGAAGTAGTGGGTCAGGTCCTAGATATTTATAAATCTAAAAATTCCAAATAATATGAATTATGCAGAGCAATTAGAAAACCTCATAAAGATCGTGATCAAGGAAAACGCTTCCGACCTGCATCTATCAGAGGGGCGTCATCCTATGGTACGCGTCTCTGGGTTCCTAGTTCCACTCGTCAAGATCGCAGCCCTCAGTCAGGATGACATAAATGGCCTGCTCAAGTCCCTGGTATCAGAGGATTTGCTATCTAGGTTTATGGTGGAGAAAGAGCTGGACTTTTCTTATCAATACAGAGGTGAAGCGAGGTTCCGAGGCAACGCGTTCATACAGCAGAGCCACACTTCTATCGCACTCCGTCTGATCCCCAAGATTATCAAGACTCTAGACGAACTACACCTCCCACCGAACCTTTCGAGCTTTGCTGACAGGCAACAAGGATTTTTCTTGGTAGTAGGTCCTGTGGGGCAGGGCAAGACAACCACACTCGCGGCGCTTGTAGAACATATCAACCAGACTCGTGCGGACCATATCATCACGATCGAAGATCCTATCGAGTATGTATATGATCAGAAGCGTTCCATCATAGACCAGCGCGAGATAGGTCTCGATACCCGTGACTTCTACACCGCACTCATATCAGCACTTCGCCAGGATGTAGACGTTATCATGGTGGGCGAGATGCGCGGTCACGAGACGATGTCTGCAGCAGTAACCGCAGCAGAGACGGGTCACCTTGTATTTTCAACCCTTCACACCAACAACGCCGCTCAGACCATAGATCGTATCATCGACTCATTCCCACCAGGTCAGCAGGAGCAGATCCGCATACAGCTCGCAGGGTCACTGTTGGGTATATTCTCGCAGAGACTCATCCCGAGGATCTCTGGCGGACAGATTCCTGCATACGAGCTACTTATCGCCAACACAGCAGTGTCTAACCTCATCCGCGAACGACGCTCTCACGAGATCAACACCGTGATCGAGACAGGTATGGAGGAAGGTATGATCGACATGAACAGGTCGCTCGCCGAGCTCGTGCGCAAAGGAGAAATCTCTGTAGAGAATGCATACCAGTTTTCTCTTAACCCCAAGTCTCTAGAACGTCTCATCTAGAAGCTATAAGCTAACACCTAATTCATGTTATTTACTTACAAGGCAATAGAGGAAAAGACAGGAGCAGAGCAGCAGGGAACTATCGAAGCTGTATCTATAGACATCGCTATATCTGGACTCCAGCGTAGGGGATTTGTACTATCATCGATACATCCAGCAGGCGAGGGTGGGTCTATTCTCGACAGAAGCATAACCGTGTTTGACCATATCAAGAACCGCGACATCGTGATCCTCTCCCGCCAGATCGCGACACTGTTCCAGGCACAGGTGTCAGCTCTACGAGTATTTCGACTACTCGCGTCCGAGGTAGAGAGTACCCCTCTGCGCAAGATCCTCGAGCAAGTCGCAGAGGATCTCCAGGGTGGAAGCGCGATCTCCAAGGCTCTGAGCAAACATCCCAAGGCATTCTCGTCGTTCTATGTCAACATGGTCAAATCCGGCGAAGAGTCAGGCAAGCTGGATTCTGTATTCGTCTATCTCGCAGACTATCTCGACCGTACATACGAGGTCACGAGCAAGGCCAAGAACGCTCTGATCTACCCTGCGTTTGTTATATTTACTTTCTTTGCCGTGATGATCCTCATGCTTACTCTGGTGATTCCCAAGATCAGCACGATACTGCTCGACTCTGGTGCAGAGATCCCTATATATACGAAAATCGTTATCGCTCTATCGGATTTCTTTGTTAATTATGGATTACCTATGTCTGTGCTAGGCGCATTCGGTATTGGCCTGCTTATCAAATTCCTCCGTGGTGCATCTGGTGGGGAGTCGTTTGACGCGTTCAAGATATCTGTCCCGTACGTTGGAACCCTATACAACAAGCTCTACCTATCCCGTATCGCTGACAACCTATCGACTATGCTAACGTCAGGCATCCCGATGCTCCGTGCGCTCGAGATCACCACAGAGGTAGTGGGTAACAAGATATTTGAGCATGCACTGCAGGATACATTTGAGAAAGTGAAAGCCGGCGCACCACTATCTGACGCTCTGCAGGAACATCCCGAGATCCCCAACATCATGACTCAGATGATCCGTGTAGGTGAAGAGTCCGGAAACATGGGGGAGATCCTAGGAACCCTAGCCAAATTCTATGAGCGAGAGGTATCAAACGCAGTAGATACCCTAGTCGGACTCATCGAGCCAGCTATGATCGTCGCTCTCGGAGTAGGTGTAGGAGTTCTCCTCGCCTCTGTACTCATGCCTATCTACAACGTTGCGAGTACATTTTAGGCATAGTACAATATTATCCAATATGCTATCAAAAGAAGATAAAAATGAAATCGGTGAGATATTTGCACATCAGGCAGGTATCCTTTTCGAAAATTTTCGAGGAGAAATGAGACTAGCTAGGGAAGAGTCAAATATGAAATTTGAGTCTATGGATAGGAGGTTTGATAAAGTCGATGAAGTGCTTGATCAGCATACAGAGAAAATAAGCGAGGTAATAAACGATCTTGCTGAAGTAAAGGAAGATATTTCAGAAATAAAAGAGGATAAAATTATCGCTTAATTCACCCATCCCCGGACTTCGTCTCGACCCTTCCCTAGTATAAGGATAAGCATCCTGTATCATTGAATTAGCATTCTTTGACCAAAGGCGCGGCATGACATCTCCCCTTACCCATTTTGGGTCTCCTCAAGTCTTCATGTCGCGCCGGATGCGTTTCTCTTTACGTCTTTTAG
>JANNXY010000024.1:0-19382 GCA_031409775.1 bacterium
TTCGAGAGCTGTTACCTCCTTTTTGATAATTGATAATACGATTTGAGCTTTCAAATCGCTTCCAAACTTTCTTTTGGTTTTCATACAATTAGTATACCTGATTCTCTAGGGGAGGAGTCTCATACAGTGGGGTTGGTCCAGATAGATGGCGATTCTATAGGCATAGTGAGATTTTATCATGCTTTTTGACTAAATCTAAATATGAAGACAGGTTTGAATTATTTATATTTTTCATTATTTTATCCCTAGTTCTCTTTTGCAATTTCCTACCTTTAGGATAGATCACACACCCTAGAAAATTTATACCATTTCTAACCTTTCTCAGACACGAACTTTTTTCATTTATACATAATTTTACGCTACCTAGAGCTTTACATAATTTGGATTTCAACTTTGTCGCAATATTTTCTGATTTGCAAAAAACTAAAATATCATCCCCGTATCTGACAAATTTAACTGAGTTTAAACCTAACAGTTTATCAATCTTTCCCAAGTACACATGGGCAAAAATCTGACTTGTTACATTACCTATCGGCATTCCAACTCGAGTATTGGAGTTGAAACTCCCCACTATAATCCTACACAAACCATACTCGAATTCACTCAGGCAAATCCTCTGTAGCTCTCGCAACATAAATCCATGGTCCACCGAGTCAAAAAACTTTTTGATATCTACCTTTAGTACCCAATAGCTTCCATATTTTCTCGCATACGACTGTGCTCTACGTATCGCTTTGAGCAATCCCTTTCCCTTCCTACCGCTCCAAGCGTCAAAGTGTATACTCTTATCAAATTTCCCGCCTATGTATTCATAGACCAACCTATGCACGACCCTATCCCTCACAGAAGCCACGCTCACCAACCTTTTCTTGCCTTCACTTATCACAAACTGCCTATAGGTTCCGTGAGTATATGTCCTCTTCTGCAGGTCCCGAGCCAAACCTAACAAATTATTTTCCAAATTGTGTTCAAATTCATCCATTTCTCTATTTCTTTTCTTGCCTCTACGATACAGACACCATACATCGTATAGATGTGTTACGCTAATATCCATGGAATTATCTGTCATAAATAAATGCTATGGGATTAAGAAAAATATTCATCTGATTGCACATGGGCTGAGGAAGGAGCATCGCTATGGTATCGGCAAACAAATCGAGGATTCAGTACACCGAATTCTAGAAAATATCCTGTTCGCCAAACAAGTCTCCAAGCATCTGAAGCCAAGCTATCTAACCACTGCATTGATATACCTGGATCTGTTCAGACTAGATCTACGGATGATGCTTGATCTCAAACTTTTGGCCAATGAAACCAATATCTGGAAAATACACGAAGAAACCGCTGAGCTGGGCAGAATGCTCGGTGGCTGGCTTCGTAGTGTGAAATAACCCTCATCGAGGCACGGGCACCGTGATTCCTGTTGGAATTCGTCGGATCATTCCTGTTCAAATTCGCCTGACGGTCGTCAGCGTTCCAGTAGACGATCGGGACGTAGCCCGCACCCATTCTGAAGCACCTTTACTATAGCCACATACAGACTCATCCATATGCTTTGCATTGGTTTGCTTTTCACATCCTCCTCCCATTTCTCTAATCCACTTTCCGCCTACTGTAGGCGGACTCGTCATGCCGAGGATAATAATGCTTCATTCGTGAGAATTACTTCTCTGTACTTGGTCGCCCGACACAACTCGGGTAGCTGATTCACCAAGCAAATTTCAAAATCAAAGATACAAAGTATCGATCCGCCAGCTGGCGGACAAATTCCAAATCTCAAAGATTCTTCATTCTCACCGAGGCACGGGCACCGCGATCCCTGCAGGAACCCGACGGAACACCCCCGCCCAAACTCGCCTGACGGTCGTCAGCGTTCCAGCAGACGACCGGGACGTAGCCCGCGGTATAAGCCCCTAGGCAATATACTGATGTGCTTTTAGGATGATAGTAATTATTGGTAACTAAGCCATCTTCCTCGATCATCTTGGTGATAGCATAGAGCATTTCTTCTTCGGGATAATTACCGACTTCTCCTTCATATCCTAAATGTGTTTGGATTAGCTCTAGATATTGGTTAGCGTTGAGATTGGCTTCCGGGGATTTCCTGCCATTATTTTCTACGGCAGTATTTTCCCTTGGGGCATCCTGATCTTCCATAAGTATTACAGAGTAGCCACCGAATTCTCCTAGGAGTTGCTCTTTGGTTTTCCCTTTACTTACTTTAGGATCATCGTTAAAAACCTCGACATCATAGAGAGTCTTGGCTTCATCGGCGAATTCCTTCCAAGTCCAGACTGGAGAAGTTTGGTTCTCTAGTTTGTCTTTGGTCATACCGTAAACTGCAAGAGTCTCTACTGGAGAATCATCTCTATTATGCAATTTATCTTTCAGATCATTAATCGTTCTTTTCCAAGCTTCTACTATCTGTAATTTAGTGAGACCAATCGGAGTAATGATGATCTTGGGATTGTTGTACTGCTCCATTTTCTTTGCAACTATTTCCATATTGGCTTCGATTAGTTTCTGTACTTGCTCTGATGTAGGGAAAGTGTATTCTGTGTTGTTTGTAGCTTTGATACCCTCGCTCCCATCCTTTAGTCTCTGCAATAATCCTGAGTCTCTATGAACTCTTTCTTGTAATCCATAATCTCTTTCAAAGATTATTTGTAATTCTGGGAAGAAAATCGCCTCCGGATTATTCTTCTTCCATTCTTCTAAAGCCTCTCTCCTCCGACTCTCCTCATCCGTCTCTATTTTCTCCCTCTGATCAAATGGATCGATCTGGGCTAGAATATCGAGGTTGGTGTGTCCTGGTTTGGAGTATCGTTTCTTGTTCGATTCTATACCATCTGCTACTTTGGCCTTGAGAGTAGTTGGGACATCGAATCCATATGAGGCGAATTTGTCCCCGATGAATTCGAGGTCTTGCTTGTCCTTGGGATTGTTACTCGGGGACTCTGTAAGCCTCTCGCGGAGACGTTTGGAAATATGTTCATAAAGCGATGTATTTCCTTGAAAACCTTGGAGGATTTTGAGTGCGATACCAGTGTCGATCACATATCCGTAGAGAGCTCTGCTACCGTCCTCTCTAGCACCATCTGCAAAGGCTTGCTGTATCTCTGAAACTACCTCGACATAGTTCTTCAGTGTTTCTTCGAGTTCTACTTTACTCGCCTTCACATCTCCTGACTTTGTCATGAGGCTTGCTAGGGCCACATCATAGAATTCTTCCTTGGGCATATAGTTGATTTTCTTGAAGTCATACTCGCGGGTCTCTGCTGGATCGAGACGCTTCCTACCACTCGACTCAGTGAGGTTTCCTGTAGCGACCAAGCATATACCTTTCTCTTTCATCTCTCTAACCTTGGGCTTCAGCCACATACGGACTTCGGGGGTAGTGAGGTCGAACTCGTCGAAGTGGATGACGGATTTGCCAAGTCTCTCGGACTGCTTCAAAGCCTCTGCATATTTGCCATCCATATGAAATGTTTCGGGAGTATTTGGATTTTCCTTGGATGGCCGTAACCCAGTAGAACCCTCGAGCTCGGATGTCCGCATATCGGGTTTGCCCACCATTTCTATAGGATCATCTCCGAGGAAGCGCCTACACAAATGCCTCACGTACTCGGTCTTCCCAGTCCCTGGCGGACCATGGAGGATGATCATCGGACTACCTTCGGCGTATTTGGAAACGAGCCATTCATAGTCGGATTCTCGAGACTCGGTATTGGCGAAATGATTCTCATTCAGTTCTTTCTGATAGTGGAGTAGTTCGGCCTTGCGATAAGTAGTAGCGGTTTCTCCCGAAGTTTCTAGACTAGACTTGATCGAAATAATTTTATTTAAAGCCTTATTTATGGCTTTCATCCCTTCTTCGAACTCTGGCCCATCGAGGTTGCCTTTCTCTACTAATAGCTCGTATTTCTTTGTAATCAAACTGTCTCTAGCTTGATCTAGCTTGGAGAGTTTGGTAAGCATTTCCCATGGAGCTTTTTCGTCTTTGCGTTCTGTTTCTATTTGCCTACGAAGTTTGGACCAGTTGCCTTGATACTTTAAATAAACTTCTTGGTTTAACTTGTCCAGATTCCCAACGATACTATCATCGAGAGTTTCTTCATCTACAATCCCCTTCATGATTTCTCCTACCTCCCATCCATATCGAATCTGATTGCGGAGTTTGACACGCTCGCGGTTGAGCTCATGCGGGGACTGTGGGATTCCAAATGATTCGGGCATGGGGTTATTATATCAGAAACCTAGAAATTATTGCCTTCACTTCATTGATCGGTATAGAGAATGCTATATTACTCGCCCCGCCGCGCATGGCGACATTGACCCCGATCGCCCTACCGTCTAGATCCAGTAGCGGCCCGCCAGAGTTACCTGGGTTTATCGCTGCATCGGTCTGGATCACGCCAGTGAGAGTCTCTGCAAATCCATTGCTGCCCTGGGCCTCGATCTTTCTATTGAGTCCCGAGATAATTCCGACTGATACAGAGTTGTTGTATTCGCCGAGGGCATTACCTATAGCGACCACAGTCTGACCGATCTTTAGCTCCGAGGAATTGCCGAGGTTGAGACTTTTGTAATTGTTCCCATCGATCTTTATAAGCGCAACATCGTTTTTGTCATCTCGGTAGATTACCTTGGCGCTCTTCTTTTCTCCTGTAGAAAGCAGCGCAGTATACTCTGCCTCGATGTCATCTACTACATGCTTGTTGGTTACTATATAGCCATCGGATTTGACAAAGAAACCTGTACCAGCGCCCACCTGCTCTTTCTTGGTTCCCACCTGCTTCCACACGGGAGTCTGGAAACCGAATCCGCGGAAAAATGGATCATTGCCAAATGGATTTACGTATTCTACTTGCAGCTGCGGCACGGCTTTGGAAACTACGATGGAAACCACTGAAGGACTAGCCTCGGACACAGCGGAAGTTAGGAATTCGTCCTGAGATTTGGCCACCATCTGCCCGCGGTTGGACAACTCCTGCAAATCCCTTTTGTTCTCTTCGCTCACCATGCTCGAATCTTGCAATGTAGCCGAAAGTTGCTTGATCTGATTCTCTATAGAAGCCAGTCTCGACTCAGCTTTCTCTGCCTTGGCATAAGTATAAGCCTGAAACCCTATGAGGCTTACGATGATTATAAATCCTAAAGTAAAATTCCATTTCATATACAAATTATAAATAAATAATATAAAGTTTTCAAGAAGAAATAAAAAGCTTCAGAATGACCGAGACTTGACCTCGGTCATTCAAAATTCTACAAGATTTCTCGCAAAATCAGTTCTTGCATCACAGCATGCGAAGCGCCGAATTGGATAAAGATGGAGAAACCTTCATTCCAATATTCTTTGATCTTCTCTACAATATACATGTCTCGATATTCGCTGCAAGCGCGAGCAATCTGATTGGTAATTCCATTATTTAAAGTTGGACTAATTTGCCTCGCCAGCATTTTAATCTCATTATCATCTGCACTTGGACTCATTTTTAACCTTTGGTGCTTCATCCTGGTTTCGTAATAATATTCAACTTGATCAGAGCCGTAAAGATTTTTTAGATAAATTTTTTCCTCTTGTCTATTTGGCTCCGGAGAAAATGTTTCCACACCTGATTTGTTTGCAAGATAAGTAATCATACCCATGCCACCATGTTGTTTAATAGCTGTTTCTTCATTAGGAAGAACCGGTCTTTTCCCACCTTCTACAAAAACAATTCTTTTTCCGCTATTTGTTGAACTTAAAAACTCTTCCCAGAATTTTTTTAATTCTTCCCATTCTGGGTCCTGTGGATCAAATGAATGTCTTTCTCCAAAATAAAAGAGGTACTGATCATCCCTCTCTATTTTATAAGTATACGGAGTCGCGTGCTTAATTCTTGAATATTCTTCGTAGGTCATTAGTGGCATGGAAGTATTATAACAAACATTTAGAGTCTAAATTGATTGATTGTTGACTTTCATATGAAAATACCCTAATCTAAACCTAGAAAACAATGAAAACTATTAGATCGCTTGCCCTGCTGCCAACTTGGTTATACTTTAGAATAATTCCCGCTAAATTGGTGTTACACCATAGTTTGCTGTTGCAACTTAAACAATTAACTTTTGATGACTGGGTTAGTTACAGTAAAAATGGTTCGATCTTGTTCGGAATAGCTTTGTGGCTACAAATTCCATATCTATACTACATGATTTCTCTTTTATTCAAGGATTAGTTCTTGAATATTTTTATTTATAGATCCGTCCTCGAAAGCAGCGTCTAGATATCAAAATGCTTTGCTAAATATTTATTTATCATTTACCACATCTCTTGGTTTTAAATTCTCATAATAATCATATTCTTTTTTAGACATCGGACCTAATCTTTTTAGAATATCACTTGCTGCTGTTTGTCTAAAATCCTCCATACTTCCATACTCATCATCTTGAATAATAGTTTTAATTTTCATACAATAAATTATACATCAATAGCAATATAAGATTCAAACCTTAAACTCTACCCCACTGCCATCTTTTGAGTCAGAAGTGCCTTATCCCAGATCACCTCAAAATCTTCTTTAAAGATTTCAATTTCCCTGAATTCGTGATTTTCAAGAATTGGCTTTGAATCAAGAGTCGTTCCGTGAAATTGACTATCCTTACCTGCAAATCCAAGTAATCCTCCGTTTGCAAGTTCAACCTTTCTAATTTCAATTCTTTGATCGTTAATTTCGATATAGAATTCTAAACTTTCAGTTTTTATTTGAATATATTTCATGAGTTTGTTATCCCCAAATTCTACTACATCCCCGTCCTAGAAAGAAGGGTTTTGATTGTGCGGAGAGCAATCTGGATATCGAGGATAAATGAGCGGTTTTTTATATAATACAGATCATAGGACAGTCGTAGGATTGTTTCTTCTGTAGATTGAGGTGGCTTGTGCTGCTTTATCTGTGCCCAACCAGATAGTCCTGGTACGACCAGGTAGCGGGTCATGTAGTATGGGATCTGGCTTACGAGCTTCTCACCTAGCCCCACTATGTCTGGTCGAGGTCCAATGAGCGATATATCACCTTTGATGACATTTATGAGTTGTGGTAGCTCATCGATGCGAGTCTTGCGGAGAATATAACCGACTCTGGTAACCTTGTTATCGCTCTCTGTGAGCCACTGACCTGAATCCGAATAAGTCATGCTACGCAATTTATAAAGATGGATCGGCCTCCCCTTCTTCCCTACCCTCTCTTGGACGATAAATATCTTCCCTCCATCTTCGATAAGAATCGCTACAGTAGCCAATATTAGAAATGGTAATGAGACAATAAACAAAGGTATACTAATTATCAAATCTGTAAGCCTTTTCAATAAACTGTATGCATCTAGGCTTGTCGTGTTCACCTTTATGAGCCACGAGTAGTTCACTGACTGTACCGGTACGCGGTCCAACATCGTCTCGTATATATCATGGAGGTCAAAGAATGTGACCTGTGAAAGTATGAAATCATAGTACCTAGAAATCACCGAAGAGACTTTCGGATGGTTCGTATCAGCAATTATCATCCCCACACCTTCTTTGGCGACTTGGCTAAATATATCAGTAATCCTGTCTTCTGTTGTTTCGTTTATATCGATGAGTGAATAGACTTCGAGTCCGTATTTATTGTTGGAAAGTATTTCTGCTGCGACTTCTTCCATCTCGTCTTTGTCTCCGATAAGTATCACTAGGTCTTTGCGGCCGATAGCGAACAAGTTGATCCCGTATATTCTCCATATGAACAACAGCACTGTTGATACAATCAAGAAAATAAACAAAATCACTTTGGGTGTAATACCAAAAAATGGTATAAAGTAAAAGAAAGTAATAGCAATCGCAGCGTTGGAAAGCTGTGCATAGATGATCGTAGTAGGCAGACCCAGACGTAGTCTACTAGTATGGTTCTCATATAGTCCAGATATTATAAATACCAGGAAGCTCACGGCAAATATGATAGAGAACGGAAATAAATGATTGATCCATGTTTCTAGTGTCGGGAGTTCTAGATTCCTCAGGAACAGACTCCCCCACAGCGAAACAAGCAGTACAGCCACGTCGCCTGCGAAGAATAGTATCGGTTCTCTCTTGTTGCTTATAGCCATATGAGTTACCGATATGATATAACATATCTATGAAAAAGAAAGTCCTACTAGTAATAACCAAGTCCAACTGGGGTGGCGCCCAGAGATATGTCTACGATATGGCTACCAGCCTTCACCAAGATAGTTATGACGTAATTGTGGTTGCCGGAGGTCACGGAGAGATGATATCCAAGCTAATTCATGCAGGTATAAGAGTGGTTCCGCTACCTAGGCTACAGAACCAAATCTCTATCACCAGAGACATCGTTTCTGTATTTAACCTTTGGAAACTGTTCCGTAATGAGAAGCCCGATATAGTCCACCTCAACAGTTCCAAGGTAGGTGCGATCGGTGCAGTAGCAGGACGTCTAGCATTTATAAATAAAATTGTATTTACCATGCACGGGCTAGCACTGAACGAAGAACGCTCCAAATTCTCCAAACTTAGCTTCGGGTTTATCTACTGGCTCACTATCACACTGTCTACTAGGACTATCGCCGTATCACATGCCTTGCGCAAGCAATGTATAGAATATTTCCCATTTATAAAGCGCAAGATAAACGTCATCCACAACGGAATCTCGCCTATCAAATACTGCCCTCGAGACATAGCGACCAGAGAACTAGGGGTTTCCGGCTTCGTCATTGGAACTATAGGTGAGCTACACCCAGTGAAAGGCCAAGTCTACCTGATTCGCGGGTTCAAGCAGTTTATTGAGTCTCTTCCATTTGAAAAACGGAACAAATACAGGCTCATAATCATAGGCGAGGGCACTGAGCGAAAAATCCTAGAAAAGAGAATCCAAGAGCTCGACCTACGTCCATATGTAAAGCTCGTTGGCCATATCCACGAAGCTTCTCGCTACCTCAAAGCCTTTGATATATTTGTGATCCCCTCTCTCTCAGAGGGTCTCGCCTATGTGATCCAGGAGGCCGGTCTAGCTGAAGTTCCTGTGATCGCTACAAACGTCGGTGGCATCCCAGAGATGATCACCCATGACGAGACAGGTCTACTTATCACGTCCCGCAACCCACAGGACATTCACAGTGCGCTATGCAGACTGACCAGAGACGCCGAGCTTCGTACCAAACTCGCCACCAATTTAAATAAAAAAATCCTCTCCGAATTCAATCTACACCAAATGGTAGGGAAAACGGAGAGGATTTACTAGCTAATTTCTAGGAGTGTATTGAAATATGTAACGCCTAGAATATGTCATCCCGAAAACTAGAGTAGCTGATGCATAGGCCCTGTCAAACTTGAGACTTGCAAGAGACAGCTCCTTAGTAGCCGATCTTATTTCAGGTTCGCACAAACAATCGTCCCGCTCAAGTGAATCCATATAACTTTCAGCTCGCACCTTTACTTTGGCAATCTGGATTAGATTCTTCTCGATCTGGTGCTCGGTCAGATCAGGAGAACTTTCTCCGAACACTTGGCCTTCGGGTTGGACATCATCAACGGCTTTTTTGAAACCCTCCAGAATCCATTCGTTTGAATCGATTACAGCATCGCACGTTTTACGCGCTCTCCAAAGAAAAGCACCGCTACATACACATATAACACACGTCATAAGTAAAACTGACCAGATTTGATCACGATAACCAAAACTTTGCATGACAGGTATCATGCCAAGGATGGTAACATAGAGGAAACCGAGAGTAACAACTAATCCCAAATTGATGTTATGCTTGTTTCTTTGAGCTCGTTCCCACTGACGATTCGCTTTCAATAAATCTTGCCCTGTTGATATTTCGAAAGCACTTTTCAAAGCGTCGGAAGTTTTGTCCAGGTACAAGTCGTAGTTATTTTTCATTTATCAATGCCTAGGTGAGGATTTATGGGCTTTCGGCCATTTGGGTGACTTTCGATCATCCCAAATACTTCATAATATCCAGAACAGTTCGGCAACTATTCTGTTATAATTATAGCACACAAATATATAAAAAGTCAATGAAGACTTATTACTTATAGATTAACTCTAATTTTTCAATTATTTGGAGGATAGTTGCTTCTGACACCCCATCAACAACCTTATACTTTCTAGATAACAAATCTATAGTTTTTGATTGATTGGCAAGTACAACACCCTTGGTCTTCTTCGCATCCAATATGATTTCAAAAACACTCCCTCTAACTCTAGTAGTTATAGGACAAATAAAAACCATTCTTAAAGCATGGTTAAACTCTTCATGTGATAGCACCACACAAGGCCTAAGTCCATTCTGTTCCCTTCCCGATGTAGGACTTAGATCAGTAACTATTATATCGCCTCTCTTTGGGATTTTATTCATTTTTAGTATTCGACTATCTCTCTGCCTACATCTGGGCCCCAGTCAATAAACTCAGGAGCGTTCTCCGGAGTAATCTGTGCGAGCATATCGGCAAGGGTTAATTTCTTTTTCTCTGGAACAATGATTATTTTTCCCTCTATGAAATCAAA
This sequence comes from bacterium, assembly GCA_031409775.1. Classification (GTDB taxonomy): domain Bacteria; phylum Patescibacteriota; class Minisyncoccia; order Phycocordibacterales; family CAIZIN01; genus JANNXY01. The sequence continues at coordinate 10,545 of JANNXY010000024.1, forward strand.
AGAGACTTCTGATCCTTTGAGAAGTGATGCCCTACTCGCAAGAGATTTAGGGATATTTATGCTCAGGCTATTGCCCGACTTTTGAACCTTGGTTGTCATATATAAAGTATATACAAAGTAAGTACTATGGTCAAATCGCCCTACATCCTATCCGGCACAGGGATGGCGAGGATGCTGAGTCCATTCTCCATGACTATAGTAAATGCTTTGGTAAGCGCTACGCGGTACGGGGAGTTGTCCTCGTCGGAGACTATCACGTGGTTCCCATACCAAGAGTTAAATAACCCCGCAAGCTCGGTGAGATATGTGGTTACAATCTGTGGAGCGAATTCTTCCCCAGCTCTCGCGACCACCTCGGGGAATCGATAGAGCATTTTCTCTAGGTCGGTTATCTCTAGGTCATCTGCTGATAGAGCTGCAAAGATTCCCTTCTCATCCGCCTTGCGCAACGCTGAATGAGCACGAGTGACCGAGTACTGCAGATACGGCCCAGAGTCACCTTCGAATGATAGGGCTTTCTCAAAATCAAACGCAACATCTTTCATCCTCCCCATCTTGAGCATTTCGAAAACTACAACCCCTTTGGCAATCTTTTCTGAAATACTATCCAAATCATTTCCAACTACCCTATCTGTCATAATCATTTGGACTTTATTTTTTATTTCATCTAGGAGATCATCGGCATAGGCAACATTACCTGCTCGAGAACTCATCTTGCCTTGGCCTTTGATAGATACATAACCATACGCAATATGAGAAAATTCTTCACGTTTGCCAATCCCAAGCTGCTCACATACAGCGAACATCTGTTGCATAGCAAGGCTCTGTTCTGGACCAATAACCCAGACCATCTTGTCTGCTTTGTGCTTATTCTTCTTTAGTTCTGTAAGGGCTAGATCCTGAGTTATATAGAGTGCTGTACCATCTTTCTTCTCGACAATAGTATCAGTAAGACCGAAATCCCCTAGATCAGTAAGGACTGCACCATCTTCGGTTTTCTTAAATATTCCACTCTTCAAGCCTTTCACCACAAATTCTTTGCCTGCTTGAAAGTGATCACTCTCGTGCCATACATAATCGAACCTAGCTCCCAATCTACCCAAGGTCTGTGTCTGTCCAATATAAGAAAAGTTAAGGACTGTCGCCCACAGATCTCGAACAGCATCGTCCCCAGCTTCCCAGTCTATCACCAACTTTCTCACCCTGTTTTCTACTTCGGAATCTTCACACTCCATAGAACCTACCACATACATTCGATCAGCGAATCTATCTGGCTTCTCATTTATTGATTCAGTTGTATGCCATTCATTTTTATTACTTTTCCAATACTCGATATCTTCGATTCTTTTCTCATCTATCCTACCTGATACTAGATACCCCCACATTACCTTAGCAATAGCTATACCTCTATTGTTATCAACCATTTCTCTTATGACGTTAGCGCTATTTGATTCTAATATATTGCACACAGCCACTCCTGTTATAGAGTTACGCATATGACCTAGATGCATAGCTTTGTTTGGATTGGGTGAGGCATATTCGATCGCCCATATCTGGTTCTTGTATTTGTCTCCTTTACCAAACTGATTTTTCTTTTCCAAGACTTCTAAAATGGATTTTCTGAAAAAGGCTTTCGATAAATAAAAGTTAATAAACCCCGGACCTGCCACCTCTACCTTCTCTATATCTTTATTTTGTGATTGTTCCAAGACTTTCTCAATTTCCGCCTTGATCTGTTCAGCCAACGCCTTGGGATTCTCTTTGTTTGCCTTGCCGAGCACCATCGCTACATTGGTCGAATAATCCCCATGCGAAAAGTCTTCTGGGTGTTCAATATTAAAATCTGTACGATTTACAACTTTCTCTATCAAATCTCTGATCATAATTATTTCTTTAGCCTGCTTTCGATCATGGTTACTATCGCGTCAGGAGTGGTGGTATTCTTGGTCACATAGCTCGTCACATGATGCTGCATAGCTTCTGCCAGATATGCTTGGTCCTCGAGCGAAGTCATCATCACGATCTTCTCACAGATCTTGGGGTCTTTCTCATGGAGATCCTTGATCACATCTATGCCGTTTTTCACTGGAACCATGATATCTAAGAGGATTGCGTCCGGGTTAAAAGACACTATCATAGGCACACCTTCTTCGCTTGTATGTGCGATACACGTCTCGAACCCACGGGACTGGAATTCATGATCGAGCGCACTAGTAAGCAAGATGTCATCATCTATTATCAGGACTTTGGATTTATTCATAAGTTGATTATAGCAACTCGTCTATTGATTGGCTATATGTCGCAGAGTGGTAGTTCTACATGCATCACAGTTCCCTGACCCTCCTTGGATTCTACTGTTATCTTACCGTTATGTGATGTGGCGACCAGCTTGGAAATATACAGCCCCAGACCAGTTCCTGACTCAGAGAATTTGATAGCATTGGATGCTCGGAAGAACCCACTGAACACCTTCCCGATCTCAGCTTGTGGGATACCGATACCTTGATCAGATATTTCGATATATGCTTTCCTCTTTGACACTATCATCGAGATCTTCACTGTCCGACCGTCTGGTGAATATTTGATAGCATTGGAAATCAGGTTAGTGAACAAATGCTCCAGCTCTGCACTGTTGCCCACCACACATGCCTTGCTTTGATTATTGAACTCAACAACAACCTGTTTCTTCTCTGCAAATGTCTCTAGACTCTTCTTGGAATGAGCGATCACTTCACCTAGATCTATCTTGGCCTTGAGACTATCCCCGGTTTCTAATGCGAACGAATACAAAATATCGTTCACTGAATCAATAAGCTTGTTGGACGCCCTCTGAACAGGCTCGATTTCCGTAGCTGGTACTACATCCCTCTTTATAAACTCTGTAAGTGTCCATATGATCCCCGTGAGTGGTGACCGTATCTCGTGTGTAGCCATCGCCACGAACTGGGATTTGAGTCGCAGGAGATCCTCCTCTCTCTTGCGCATCTGAAATCCAAAGTATGCAAATATGATCAATATAAAAGACGCCAACATTGGGAGTGCTGCCTGGGTCATTGCATTGCGATAATTCACATTGGCATCGACGTCTATACCCACGACGGCTATCACGTTGTCAGATGCATCAACTATAGGCGAAATACCACTAATCCAATTACCGAACTTATCCTCTATCGGACCCTCTACACTCGCTATACCATCAGAAAACGCAGCGTCTATCGCAGGACTATTGTCCTCGTAGATATCCCCCGGTGCAGAATAATCTTCGGAATCATCTGGCTCCGAATCAACATAGAAAAACACCTCTCCACCCCTCTGCCCCATGATGTATACGAATCGACTGTCAGCATTGACCTCTCTGATCCCGACCATCTGGGACTTGAGGTTAGCGTAGGCTAGGCTGTCTAGGTCCTCTATACTGCCAAACAGCGCCTCTACAGATGACACTGGGAGCGATATAGCGATAGTTCGTGCACGGGACACTAGCGACTCTTTGCCAGACTCTACGACACGCTGGAACACATATACAGACGAAGCGAGCCCGACTAGAAATAAAATCACAATAAGACTTGGGAAAAACCAGCTATATTTCCCTCCGTTACTAGGCTTGATTAGCATAGGGATATTATACAAATAAAAAAGCTATTACCCTAGCAATTTTGCCACCAGAGCAACAGCATCTCCCATCACTTCTTCGAGCGGTCTTTTGGCATCTACAACATACCCCCTCGGCGATTTGATAAATTCTAAATATCCAGCACGAACAATCTCGTGATACGAAAGAGGCCTATTATCAAAATGATTAGGTTCCTCGCTTGAATCACTGTTCCTTCGAGAAATACCGATGTCTGGAGCTACATCTAGGTAAATGTAGACTGGGCAAACAGTATTAATCTTACCCAAGATTACCTCTCGACACTCATAAAACAACGTGAGCAAAAGACTCCTATTATGCACAACTTGGTATGCCCAAGTCGAAGCATCGAATCTATCTGTAAAGACATTTTTCCCTTGATCCAAGGCGGGCTTAATAATCTTTTCGAAATGATCGGCACGTGCAGCCATCATTCCAAGCAATTGTGTAGTGGGAGAAAGTGTTGGGGAAAGAACTTGATCGTCACGTAAATGACCCCTCATAATTTCACCAAACTTACTCCCGCCTGGCTCACGAGTAAAAACTGCGTCAGGATAAATCATTTTTAATCTTTCCATCAGAGTTCCCTTACCAGATCCATCACCCCCTTCTACTACAATAAATTTTCCTTTCTTTGAAGAACTCATATGGTGGTAGCTTAGGCTTTCCTTAGTACTTCGTCAATCTTCTGAGCAATTTTCACAAAGTCTTTTTCTTTCTTGCCGCGAGTTGTTTCCGCTGGACTACCGAGTCGGATGCCCGATGGGTCAAATGGAGATCGGGTCTCACCAGGGATGGTGTTTTTATTACAGATTATCCCTGCCTTTTCCAACTTCGCTTCAGCGATACTACCTGAAATTCCCTTGCCTCCCATCCAAGTATCTACTAGTACCAAATGTGAATCCGTACCCCCAGATATCACTCTCCAACCGAGTTTGGATAATTCTTTGGCCAATACTTTAGCATTCTTTATTACTTGCTTTGCATAAGCTTTGAACTTTGTAGAATCATTTTCATTTAGAGCGACGGCGATACCTGCGATCTGGCTCATATGCGGTCCGCCTTGGAGGCCTGGGAATACTGCTTTATTTATTTTCTTGCCTAGTTCCCGCGCATCAACCTTGCTAAATATCATCGCCCCACGTGGACCTCGGAGAGTCTTGTGGGTTGTAGTGGTCACCACATCTGCGTATTTAAATGGAGTTGGATACGCTCCGCCTGCCACAAGTCCCGCGAAATGTGACATATCCACCATCATGATCGCACCACATTTGTCTGCGATTTCTCGAACCTTTTTGAAATCAACAATTCTAGGATATGCAGTAAACCCTACGACAATTACACTCGGATTCTCGCGCACAGCATCACGCTCCGTCTGATCATAATCTATCAATTCTGTTTCTGAATTAATTTGAATCGGCAACTGCTCCCAGAATTTACCAGTGATAGAAACTTTATGACCATGGGTGAGGTGTCCGCCAGATGTAAGAGGTAGGCCCATGATCTTGCTCCCCTTCTCTGCCAAGGCGAAATATACGGCGAGATTGGCTGGACTGCCTGATAATGGTTGGACATTCACTGACCAATTCTTATCAGCAAGTTTAAATAATTTAAGCGCTCTATTTTGACACAGTATTTCTAGTGAGTCAGTGTTGGTCTGTCCGCCATAGTATCGAGCATGCGGGTAACCCTCGGCGTATTTGTTATCAAATATAGACCCCAGTGCATCTAGCACATCCGCAGAGACATAGTTCTCCGACGGGATCAGATTTATCACCCCTTTCTGGCGCTTCTTCTCGGCTTCTATTAGCTTTCGGATTTGTATATCTTTCATAGCGAAATTGTAACTCAAATGTAAGCACCTTACAATGTTGAACAAATAGAGAATATTGTATAATCTTAAATAACAAATTTATGGATAAATCCACTCAAAAAATTATTACTAAACCAGACCATCAAATCATTGTCATAGACGATCAGACAGTCGAAGCAACTGCCATGCTCCAGGCCCTATATTCCAGGGATCCGCGAAGTGTAAATATTCACCTAGAGCGAGTAAAGGAAGTTGGAGCAGAAAAGTTCATGGCTTCGTACTATGTTGGCTACGGACACAAGTCCATAGGTGACTGTGGTACCACGACTGTATTTGCCGAGAATGTCAGCATCCTTGCCGCCAAAGCGATTCAAGATTGGAGACTATACAACGGTCAAGAAGCTAGTACTCGATACCTAGATATGCAGGCCCAACCAGTGCTTAACCCTATCGGTAAGGCAGAGGGTGAAGAGATTCAGAAGGCATGGATGAGTCTGTACCGAGAAATTCTAGATGAATTAATTATTCACCTCAAAGAAAAATTCCCAAAAGGAACAGAGGAAAAGGAAATTGTTTACGATAAGGCTATCAAGGCCAAAGCCTTCGACACCGCACGGGGTTTCTTACCAGCAGGTGTAACCACATTTGCAAGCTGGCACACAAACCTCCGTCAAGCATATGATCACATACATTTGATGCAACATCATCCTCTCTCAGAAATTCGTGTTGTTGCAGAAAATATACTCACTGAGCTAAAGGTCAAATACCCCTCCAGCTTCAGCCACAAGACATACCCGGAGCAAGAAGATTATTTAGTCAAATCAGTTGCAGCTACTAGTTACTATGATCGAGAAAAGGTTAGTGGATTTTCTTATGAGAGTACCGTACAGACTCCAAATCATGGTGCATGGCATGATCTACTAACTTCTCGCCCACAGAAAACCGAACTTTCTGGAAAGTTTGAGAAATTCGGAATGATCAAGTTCTCTTATAGACTAGATTTCGGATCATTCCGTGATATGCAGAGACATCGCAGTGGAGTAAACGAGATGCCACTACTCTCGACCAAACACGGTTTCTTTCCTTGGTATCTAGAAAGTCTACCAGAAGCCCTGCGACAAAAGGCCGAGAAAGTGATTGCCGAACAAGAGAAGAGAATCGCCTCGCTTGATACTACTCCAGAAGAGAAACAGTATTATGTTGCACTAGGATATACCTGTGCCGGTGAGCTTACTGTGGGACTTCCGGGTGCAATCTATATCGCAGAGCTTCGATCATCACAAACAGTTCACTCAACCCTGCGAGTTGTTGCTCAGCAAATGGGAAATGCTTTAGCAGAGATAGTTCCAGATGCGGCACTTTATATAGACTATAGTGCAGATGAATGGAATACAAAGCGTGGTAACCAAGACATCGTCAAAAAGTAGCCGAGATTCTTCGGCTTTTTATTTAAAATAATTTGTAAATACATGGCATTATCTGACAAGAAAATTTTAGAAGAAATAAAGAAAGGTGATATCATAATTTCACCATTCAAGCGTGAAAATCTAGCAACATCGAGCTACGATCTCACTCTCGGTGAATATTTCTATCGCGAACAGCAACCCAAATACAATCACAGCATTTACAATATCTGGAGTCAGTCACATATGGAACACGTCTGGGGTGCCGATAAGGTAGAAAAAGCAGTCAAAGCCAAAGACGCTTTCGAAAAATACAATTTCAACTGGGAGGGCATCTCACCAAACGACAAAGTGATTATGTTGCGACCCGGCGAAACGATCCTAGCTCATACAAATGAATTTATCGGTGGTAGAAACCATATCACTACAATGATGAAGGCTAGATCTTCTATGGGACGTAGCTTCATCGAAGTCTGCAAATGCGCAGGCTGGGGTGATGTGGGCTATATCAACCGATGGACTATGGAAATCACCAACAATTCCAAGAACTATCTGATCCCACTAGTAGTAGGCCGTAGGATTGCTCAGCTCATATTCTTTGAAACAGGACCTATTGCAGGAGATGATTATTCTGTTACTGGTAAATATAATCCAGGTAAGAACCTCGCAGAGTTAAAGAAAAAATGGAACCCCTCAATGATGCTCCCTATGCTTTACAAAGATAGAGATATCAAGAAGAAGAAATAAAAAACTCAAGTTACAGCAATGCCGCAAATCGAGCATACGCCCCAGGATCACAAAGACGCTCAGCCAATTCATTTCTTTCATGCCGCCAAGACGCTGGTGCAGAATTGTTAAATGCATCAGCAATAATCATTTCCCCAAGCTCCCGATTTGTATCGAAATACTTTGGAGGATTAAGTCCAAATTTATCAACCATATCGGTAATAAATCTTGAAATACGTACCCCTGATTTTATGTAAATCTGCATTCCCTTATTACCAACCGTTTTTGCCCTTTCATATAATTCCACCCCTCTGCCATCTGATCCATCTGGAGAAAAGTAAACCCCAGCGACGAAATCCGCAAGCTCCGTAGCTAAGGCAAGATCAAAAGAGCACACATTTTCGACGGTTTCAGGCTTCCAAGATTCAATATCGAATGCCCATTTCAAAAATCTTGTGGAACTTTGAAGTTGAGCTACAAGTTCAGCCACACGAAATCTCTGATCCTGTGGAACATGGGTAAGGCTGGTAGCCACGTAAACGAACGGTTCTTTATTCATAATTTAATGTATCTGGAAACTATATTGCTCTCTATGTCGATAAAAGTCAAACAGTGTATAATATTCCCATGAAAACATTCATCATCGCGGCACAGTCGGCGGACGGGTTCATAGCCAAAGACCAGAAACATCCAGCCTACTGGACAAGTCGCGAAGACAAGAAGCGGTTTGTAGAGCTCACCAAGCGAGCAGGTGTGGTCATAATGGGTCGAGCTACATTTGAAACCCTCCACAAGCCCCTATCTGACCGTAGGGTGATAGTTTATTCTAGAAGCCCACTCACGCTCGATAATGCCGAGGTAACCAACCTCGCTCCACAGGTCCTCCTCCAGAAGCTCGAGGCTGAGGGCGTACAGGAAGTCGCGATCTGTGGAGGATCAGAGATATATACCCTATTCCTACAATCACAACTCGTCTCCAAGATCTACCTAACTATAGAACCAATACTATTCGGCACCGGGATAGCAATGTTCAACACAATAATGAACGTGCACCTCAAGCTAGTAAATATAGAAAAAACCGACGGAGGGTCGGTTCTTCTAGAATATGATGTTCATCATCACACAACTTAGGCCCCTTCCACCTATAACTTGATACATCCTCCATCTATCTGTATACTGTAGGTATGACAACCATAGATAAATACTCTCGTATGCGTCTTTTGTTAAATGAAAAGCAGTGGAGACAGTACCTCGCTACCGAAGCA
>JANNXY010000025.1:0-4300 GCA_031409775.1 bacterium
TTGACATGGTATTGTTTGGTTGGTTATTTTTAGATTGGATCTACCTAAATAGGTAGATCCTTTTTACTAGAGATTAAGTATTTTCGATGCGGTTGATGCGGTCCTCATGGTCGTCTTGACGGTTGTGAATTCGTAGGACGATGTTTGCGAGTCGATCGAGTTTGTCGCTTAACTGTCGGTTACTTTCTGCTGCTTCTCGTCGGTATTCTACTGCTTGGCTAGCAAGAGATTCGATCGCTTTAGCATTGGATTCGACAATTTTTTCTAATCGGTCTAGTCTGTCAGACATGTGTTTTAAGTAAATTGATTGAGCATACGTTTATTATATCTGCCATAAATCTATTCGTCAATATCTTAGCTAGTTTTTTTGATGAATTCAGCCAAAACAATCGGATTAATTTCAGCAATCGCGTCTAATAATTCTCCGATTGCTGCACCATTGCCATGTATATATCCTGTTTGGTTAGCTAAATTTCTGAGGCGATCGAGTGTTTCTGGTTTAACTCTGTAGCCACTTAGTTTAGTTTTGTTTAGTGCTGGTCTACCCATGATAATTATTAGATTGTTGTATTAATAAGTGTATGGCAGATATTAGCGATCGTCAAGAAAAAAGGCGATCGAACCCAAAAGCCCGATCGCCTGTAAAATCTAATAAATTCTAGCTGATGCCCGATCGGAACTTGACGATCTGGGATAGTTGCCCGATACCTGCGCCTGTGGAGGGGGTACCGCGTTCGATCGCTTGATATTTGCCGTACATTAGCCAGATGTAGCGATCCATGGTGCCGAATTGACGGATTTCGTCGCGGCGGACTTAGGGAGCCATTGAGATACATTCACAGACTGCCATTGGGCCGAATGCGATGTTTTCGTACCAGTTGCGGAGGGTGGGGCCTGCTCCGGTACTGGCTTTCATGAAGTTGGGGTCGGGGGGGAGGTTTTCGTGGCTGAAGATGTGGAAGCCGCCGACGCTGAAGCGATAACCAGAGATGCGATCGGTGATGGAAGTATTGACCATTTTGACCATGTTGGTAACTTCTTCGACGTTCATCTTGGTGATGGGTTTGGACATGGCGGTGAGTTCGAGTTCGAGGTCTACGATCGCTCTAGGATGGGCTACAAGGATGTAGCAACCGTCTGGCCAGGGGTAGACACCAATATCGCCGTTCATGTGGGCGCGGAGGCGGACTAGGGACTCGTAGGTGATGCGTCCGTAGTCGGTGGCGGTCATGGCTGTGGCGTTAGTCTCGATGGTTTTGGTGGTTTCTTTGAAGTAGCGAATGTTTAGGGTGGCGTTGTATTGCTCGAAGGTGATGATTTCGCGGAATTCGTTGAGGTTTTCGCCGAGTACGTCTTGAATTTGGGCTTCGAGGTCGAGGATGGAGTGGCGGAAGTAGTATTCGTCTACGCCTACGGGGTCGTTGTTTTGTCCTGGTTCGCCCATGCCATATCGACCGATTTCGACTTTTTCAAACCCGTTGGTGAGGGGTTGGGAGTTGGGTGAAAATCCGGTACCGGATAGTACCCAGGCGGTGGAGGCGATGGGGCGGTTGATTTTTCCGGCTCTGGGTACATCGACGCGGTTGCCTACGCCTGTTCCGAGTCGGATGACGGGGTTGAGGAATTGGTGCCAGACTTTGCCCCATTTGGGGGTCTGGCGCATGATGCTGGAGAGGTAGCCGCTGAATGATGCGGGGATGTCGGTGAGGGTGGTGCTAGCGGCGCGGAATAGACCATTTTTATAACCCTCATCTTGCATTGCTTGCTGAAGGGGGATCCGGTTTTCGGCAACAAACCTGTCGAGCATTCGGGTATCTTTGGCGGTCATTTTGCCGTAGCCGCGTCCTGCGTCGAATTCTTGGGTTTGGGATCGATCGTAGAGTTCGTTAAACTCACGTAAAGCCGCTTTGCGATCCATACCTGTGCCACTGTTGGCAATGTAGATATGTGGCTTGGGGATGGTGTCATCTAACCCATCTGGACTATCGACAGTTGTGGGGTTGTTGGCGATCGAGTCTAGTCGTTCGACGATGGTGTCGATTTGGGTTTTAAAGCTGGCAATTTCGGTGGTTTGGGTGGTTTGGGCGGTGAGGATTTTTTCGACTTCGGTGGCGATGGCGGTGGTATCGACGGTGATGTTGATTGCTGGTGCTGTGGCTGTTTGGGGTTCTTGTTGGTGACTGGCGGTGGTTTTGCGATCGATTATTCCGTCTAATACGGGATCTTTGGTGGCTGTTTGGTTGGCTTGTTGGGGTTTGCGGGGTGGGATGAGGTTGAGGGTGGTAGACATTTTAGGTGATGGTGATGTGATGGTGTGTGGCGGAGCGGTGTGACCCACCCCGATGCAGCCTTTCGGCTTCATCGCCCCTCCGAGGAGGGGATTTTTCGATAGTGTCTGCGACTCTATCGCCCCTCCGAGGAGGGGATTTGGTAGAGGTCTTTGTATTTGTTGAGGATGGTTTTTGCGCCTGGTACGTCGGGGATGGTGACTAGGGATAGTTCGCCAAGGTCGGAGGTGTCGGCGCGGATGATGTAGGGTGCGGTGTACGCACTTTCATCGCGCCACCAGGCGGGGGGGAAGTGGGGGCATTCGGGGTCGTCGAAGGGGATGTTGCAGTAGGGGCAGATGTATTCGGTGGGACGGAAGCCGCCGATAGATACGCTAGCCAACGCACCAAGCTGGATTCCTGCCAGTAAGGTGGAGGTTTTGGGGAAGGCGACGTTGCATATGATGGGGTGGTAGCCTTCGGTTTGGAAGATGCGTTCATTGTGGGGGTGTTGGAGGAGTTCTGCGGGGATTTGGTTGAGTGCGAGGACTTTTGCCTCGAAGACTAGTCCGGTAATTTTCTCGATCGATTCCCAGTCGTGATTTAGCTCGAAGGGGAGTCCAGGGAGGAGGCGGGCGATGGTTTCTAGGGCGGGGAGTGCCCATTTAGTGAGGCTGCGGGCGACGAGGTTGTCGGTGGCAATCCAGGGGATGATTTCGAGGTCATTTGCCGAAACCAATGGCAGGGCTGCCGAACCGAGGGACTGTATTTTGAGTAGTTGGTCGGGGGTGGGTGGGGTCAAGGTTTAGCCATCCCCATTGTTTGAGTAGGAGGTTGCTGTTTGCATCTTGGGGGATGTAGTCGGACTTGGAGAATTCTTTGTAACAGCCGCAATTTGCTTTGCAGGAACATTCGGCACCTGGTGTGGGGAGGTTGCCGATGGTGCGCCAACCGAGGCGTTCGTAGAATAGGCATTCGTTGCATGATTCGGTTTTGGTTCTGATCCGGCGTTCCCATTTGTATCCATTGCGGCTGTGTCCTTTGTAGATTGCTAGGTCTTGGGTGTTATCGGTGTTATTTATATATAAATTCAGCCGATGTCTGATTTGAGCTTCTGATAGTTTGCCTTCGTTAATTTGGTTGGCAAAGTTATGGAGGTAGCCCCATTCTTTTTTGAGTTTATTATTTAATGTGCCCCGATCTGATGGGGTAAATTGCTTTTCTCCTCCGAGTCCGAGATAGTATTGCCAGGTGTGAAGTTTTCTTAATCCGTCGCGGGTTTGCTCTTTCCAGGTATCGACGCTAATTTGGCGATCGATTAACAATTCGGTGATGGCGGAGAGGTCTTTTTCTACTTGGTTAATGGCTTTGTTGGTTAATGCCTTCATTGCTTCCTTGGACAGGAATTTACCGCTGTCTTTGTAACGATATTGTTGAAGGTTTTTATCGAATTCATACTCGATTGACATGCTCGTATCCCCATTCGCTCAATAAAGCTTTGGCATCTCTAGATTGAGCGATAGCATCAGAGGCTTGGGAAGTTATTTTTATCACACCAAGACTATAAATTCCTTTGCGTTGGAGCCTACCGATTTCTTGGACGATTTCGCGGACTATAACTAGTCCGTGGTCGGGTTCGCTTCGAGAATGAGGGCGAAGTCGGGGTCGGGGGGGTTGGTTTTCCATGCGAGTAAATCGGCGGCTAGGGTGGCTTCGGTGACGGCTTCTAGGGGGTCGGGGGTGAGGGTTTCGTTAAATGGTTCCACTATTTTTCGGTATCTTGGGTTTCGTTTTCGTCGGTTTGGTCGTCAGGGGATTGGGAGTAGATGTTGATGACGATTTTGGGCCAGATGAGGCGGTATTTTTGGCGTTCGGGGGGGATGTTTGAAAGGGTGAGTTGAAGATCGATGATTTCGCGGATGGTGCCTGTGAGGGCGGCCCTGAGGGTGGAGACGGCGCGGGAGAAGGCTAGTGCTGGTTCTCCGGCGATGTCTTTGGCTCCGTCCATTCTGAGTCCGAGGAGGTAGTAGGGG
>JANNXY010000026.1:0-29981 GCA_031409775.1 bacterium
GGATAGAAACTGACCCGCTACGATTTTTGAGTTTGCGGATGAACATACCATGATTTTACCCATGCAACACCCATTTTGGAAGGGTCCGTGTTTAACTATATGGGTATTTTAGAAAGATTTAGAGGGGTGCGGAAGTCAGGAGGCTTTTTGTCCAATTTGACATCAAAGTGGTCCGGCGTTTTTGATTTTGCCGAAATCATGTCGCCGCAACGTCCATTAGGTGGCGACTTTTATTTTTTTCATCAATTAAATTAACCACCTCGTCTCGAAGACTCGCCACTCCTCCTAGGATAAGGAGGAGATCTGGATTCAGGATGCATGAATTTCCCCGCCTTATCCTAGGCGGGGTGGCCGCAGGCCGGGGCGGTGGTTGTAAATTGAACAGAAATTATTTTGTCCTCCTCTCCACCTCATCACATTTGGCACCGATGAGACTCGCAATGAGCTGGAAAAGTGACGCTACCGCAGATACACCGATAACCACAACGAGGAGTGCAGATGCTGGAGATAATGTGTAGAGCAGAGCTACGAGCACAGTAGTCCACAGTCCCACACACCACGGACAGTCGAGCAGTGTCGCGAGCATCCGGCGGAATGGGCCGGTAGCTAATTTCCTTTCCATAAATACTTCCCCATTCTCTTCTATACGATGAGATTTGTAAGCGATAGATTCACGAACAAAGGCAAAGACAGAATCATAACAGAATAGTCTGATGAGACGGAATGAGGCGAGAGCGACAAGGAATATATCAAATAGCCTGATAGGCTGCACAGAGATCGTTCGGGTCACGAGAAGTGCATAGATTATTATGCAGACAGCGATAAACATAGCCGTAGGTGATACGAAATTGTATAAACTTTGACGATATTCAGAAATTGGTTGTCGCATAAACAAATTGTAACACAAGATTTACTTCCTAGCCTCTGCAATAGTCTTCTCGACATTGCTTGGCACGACGTCGTAGCGGTCGAACTCCATGTTCGGTGCGCCGCGGCCCTGGGTCATCGAGCGGACTTCGGTAGTGTAACCAAACATTTCTGACAATGGCGCCTTGGCCTTGACGACTACATACATACCACGGTTCTCTGTTCCCTCGATCTGACCACGCTTGGATGTGATTGATCCGATGATGTCACCCATAAACTGCTCTGGAGCGGTGATCTCTACCTTCATGATCGGCTCGAGGATTACTGGACGAGCACGCTTGGCTGCATCCTGAAATGCTTGGGAAGCAGCGATCTTGTAAGCGATTTCTGATGAGTCTACATCGTGATACGATCCGAATGTAAGCTCGCATGAGACATTGGTCATCGGGAACCCTGCAACGATACCACGATCCATCGCTTCGCGAACACCTTTGCGCACAGCTGGGATAAATTCTACCGGGATCACACCTCCTTTGATCGAGTCGATGAATTCATAGCCTTCTTCGCGGTGAATATTCTTGGGAACCTTGGCTTCCGGATCTACCGCCTCGATAGGTTTGAGAGTAAGCTTGACGTGACCGTATTGACCCTTGCCTCCTGTCTGCTTGATGTATTTGTGCTCGGCTTCGGCTGAACCAAGGATGGTCTCACGGTATGCTACCTGCGGCTTGCCGACATTGGCATCCACGGTAAACTCTCTCTTCATACGGTCTACCATGATCTCGAGGTGGAGTTCTCCCATACCAGATATGATAGTCTCACCTGTCTCGGTGTTGGATGATACGCGGAATGTTGGATCTTCGTCTTGGAGTTTACGCAGGGCCATTCCCATTTTCTCTTGATCGGCTTTGGTCTTGGGCTCAATCCTTAGGGACACTACAGGTTCAGCGAACTTGATAGGATCGAGGATAATAGGGTTCGTTTCGTCACAGAAAGTGTGCGATGTCTTGGCCTCCTTGAGTCCTACTGCAGCGGCGATTTCTCCGGCATAGACTTTCTTTACCTCTTCACGTTTGTTGGCTTGGAGACGGACGATACGGCCTAGGCGCTCTTTGTTACCTGTTGTCGAGTTGTATATATATGAGCCAGACTCTACCGTTCCAGAGTAAACTCGGAAGAATGTAAGCTGTCCCACGAATGGATCTGACTGGAGTTTGAATGCTAGTGCAGAGAATGGCTCGCTATCAGATGCAGATCGAGTTACTTCTTCACCAGTCTTGGGATCGGTTCCCTTTACTGGCGGGATATCTAGCGGACTAGGTAGGAACTCTACTACGGCATCAAGTATTAGCTGGGTACCCTTGTTGCGTAGTGCTGTTCCGGTAAATACTGGGAAAATTCTGTTACCGATCACACCTTTGCGCAGAGCCGCCTTGAGCTCGGCGATAGGCAGATCTTCGCCATTGAGAAACCTCTCCATCATCGCATCGTCCTCTGTTACAATCTTCTCTACGAGTTCTGCACGGTATTTCTCTACGTCAGCTACCATGTCTGCTGGTACTTCGCCTTCTATTACCTTCTCGCCCATATCGCCTTCGAATCTGTATGACTTCCTTTTTAGTAGATCCACCACACCCTCGAACTGATCTTCTGATCCGATAGGAAGCTGTGCACGGATAGCATTCTTGTTTAATCTATCGAGAATTGACTGGTATGAACGTTCAAATGACGCACCAGTTCGATCGAGCTTGTTGATGAAGCAGATGCGAGGAACATGATATTTGTCTGCCTGTCTCCATACAGTTTCTGACTGAGGTTCTACCCCCGCTACTCCGTCGAATACTACTACTCCTCCGTCGAGTACTTTGAGCGAGCGCTCTACCTCTACCGTAAAGTCCACGTGTCCTGGTGTGTCGATGATGTTGAACCTTACTTTCTGTGACAAGTCGGTACCCATGTATGTAGGGTTCCAGAAACAGGTGATAGCCGCCGCAGTAATAGTAATACCACGCTCTTTCTCCTGCTCCATCCAGTCGGTGGTTGCTTCACCTTCGTGTACCTCACCTATCTTGTGCTGGGATCCAGTGTAATACAGGATACGCTCGGAAGTGGTGGTCTTGCCGGCATCAATGTGGGCGATAATTCCGAAGTTTCTAACTCTTTCTAATGGATAATCTCGATTCATAAATATATAAATTGGTTAATAAATGCTAATATTTTGCCTATTAAATAGTTGGGCTATTGTAGCGTAGAAATGGGGAAAAGTCTACAATCTAAGCTTCACATAAAAAGTCGCACCCTTGCCTTCACCATCTGATGTCGCCCAGATGCGCCCGTGATGCTTCTCTATTATCTTGCGAGCAACGAACAGTCCCACACCCACCCCCTGAACATCGGTGTTGGTAGCTGTCTTGCCACGGTAGAATTTCTTGAACAAATGCTTCATTTCATTCTTGGGAATACCTATACCACTATCTTTTATTAGCATTGTCAGATACTTGCGATCCTGGTAGATCCCTACATATATCTGGCCCTTATCCGGAGTATACATGATAGCATTCTGTAGGAGTAGCTCTACTACGAACTGGAGACGTTTGGTGTCTCCTGATATGAGAGGTATATCATGCGGGATATCTATCGTGAGGGAGATGTTCTTCTCGTGGATCTTGGGACTATACTTCTGCAAAGTCTGCTCTACCATCTCGCGGAATGATACAGCAGCAAATACAAACCGTGCTTCATTCATCATAGTAGCGAAATCAGTGAGGGTGTCGATAAGTGTGATCACACGCTCGTTGGCGCTGTCGATCTGGTTTATGTCATCGAGCACATGCTTGCCCACTGCACTCTTGCGTATATTGTCTGCAGACCATTTGATCACAGTTGTCGGTGTGCGGAATACATGTGTCACGACATTTATAAATTCGTACTGACTATGCGCCAGCACTGCCCTATTGCGATGTATATAGTATGCAACCCCGATAGCAACAAGTGCAGAAAATTCTATGGAAAAAAGGATACGATAATACCCCGAAGCCCATACGGCAATGATGGCTATGAGTATAAATATCGGTGAAAATTTTCTCATGACCTAATTCGGCGCAGTCACACAGTAACCTTCATTTGAACCACCTGATCCTATGATTGGCAAAGGAATTTCAGAATTAGGATCCTGAGTATAAATTAAATATCCACTTAATAACGGTTTTCCCCCACAATCATAATCACCATTTAATCCATTTGGATCTGTTAAATTAGTATCATTTAAATAAATAATTGGGCTTATGCCATCAACTGCAAAATCTGGAACATCGGAAATATAACTCGGTATAAAATCTGGGTCAGCAATTGAATTAATATCCTTTAATTCTGAATTTGCGGAAAATTCACCTTCCGCAGGATATTTCCCATTAGAAGTTTTATAAATCTCCAAAGCCTTCTGAATTTGGTAAATACTCTGTGCAAATGCTTGGTTGCGGGCTTTCTGTCTCGCTGAAGCTACGTTGGCAAGCACAACACTAGATAGCAAACCTATTATAGAAATAACCACCAACAGCTCAATCAGGGTAAATCCACTTTGTCTGCTCTGGGATAATTTCATGATTAAAGATTAGGAGTAGGAACTCTATTCTGGAGCCTTTCTTGTAATGGACTAGGCTTTGGAGAGCCTTGCAGGAATGAAGGCTGCCAAACATAGACGACAAATATAACGATAGCGGAAAGGAAAAATAACCCGGTAAGTACAAGGAGTAGGTTACCGGCTTGCTTCTCGTTCTTTATCACACCTTTGCTCATCAGGAAATTCACCATACCCGGAGTCTGAGGTATACCTAGAACAACTCGTGACTGGAAGCGATTGTTTTGGCTCAAATTATTTTCTTCGAATTCTATTCCCATATATGTATATTACTACGATGCCATATGATCTGCAACATAGTTTATCAAGCTCGTAATAACCAACATAATCCCAGCAGCAACCAATACCCCACCATATACATCTGATGCCCAATGTGCACCCAGGTATACCCTACTTATCCCAACTAGGCTACCTATAACCACCGCCAATGTTACACCGAGGTATTTTACTTTCTTGTTCTCGACCTCGTTTAGAAATACCCACGCGACTATACCAAACACCACAAACGCACCGGTAGTATGGCCCGAGGGAAAGCTATATCCACCTACAGATACACCATCGAGCATTGGTCTAGCTCGCTCGAAATAGTTCTTTGTCATAATTGTCAGAATATTTACCAATACGGCACTAGTGAGGAGACAGGTAAGCGGCTTCCACTGTCTGTGTAGAGCAAACATCAATGCAGTAACTAGAATGATGAGAGCTAATATGTCGAAATCTCCGATGCTAGTGACAACCCACATCCAATCCAGAAGCCACTGCATTCTAACGGAGCTTATATAGGATTCGACTATTATATCCGTCCTTTCTACAACACTTCCATGCATCATCGACAGGAATCCCACAGCGACAGAGATCGCTATACTAACCAACCCTAGGACAAATACAGCACAACTACTAATGTTTTTCATTAGAATAATTATATCAGATTTTGTGCTCGCGCTGTACCTCCCCGAATGGCTTATCGTGTGGAATAAGTTCGAGTCTATATAATTCTTCGTCTGCAAACCCAGCAAATATCCTCGCATAACTCCAAGATATACTGCCCGGGTGTACACGGTTGGCGCTGTCTGCAAGTAGGTTGGTACAGTTGGATAACACTGTATTGTAGAACTGCGGTTCGGTCTCGAGTTTCTCTGTAGCTCTCGCTAGATCGGCCAGGATCTGGCTTGCGGTAGTGGTAGATATAAGTAAAGGATATTTGTACAAAGGATCTCCCCAGTAAACGCTGCGTCGTGTGGTGAAGTCCCCCGCACTCCCCCATGCGTACCAGACTTCGTAATTATGGAAGATTCCCTTTATCGGACTATATTCTGAACCGACAGTCTTGCGCGCCTCGACAGATACCGAGACATTTCTGCCATCAGCAAATTCAAATATAAAGAAAGTGTGTGCAATCCCCTTCCATTTGCCAAATGGACTCTCGAGGAAATGCGCACCAGTAACCTGATTCAGATCAAAGCTATCTGAATAATATCTTTTCGAAACTACTTCACCTGTCTTGTAGCTCCAGTCACGAATGTTGTCTACACGAATAGTCGAAGTAGAGATGGTTATGTCAGGTAGTACTCTGGAATCTTCGACCCAATTACGATCTAGCTTGGGGGATTTGAGTCCGGTAAAGAAATACACAACCAACCCAAGCAATATAATTATAAATAAAAGCTTGAACAGCACCTTTATCGGCCACCATATGAGTCGGAAGAGGATCATTCCTCTATATTACCATGCGAAGTGGGCAAAGGCCTTGTTGGCTTCCGCCATCTTGTGAGTGTTCTCGCGCTTCTTTACAGCTTCACCTTCGTTTTTGACTGCTAGAATTATTTCTTCGGCTAGCTTCTCGTGCATTGGCTTGCCTTTCTTGCCACGAGCTGCATCTACAAGCCATGTCATACCTAGGAATTGTCGTCGCTCTGCGCGAACTTCTCGAGGGACCTGATAGTTGGCACCTCCCACGCGTCGTGAGCGGACTTCCATCTGTGGAGCAACGTTCTTGAGTGCAGTATCAAAATATTCTAAAACGTTCTCGATCTTTTCTTTGTCTTTGATCACATCGAACGCTTTGTAAACTACTGTTCTAGCTGTGTTTTTCTTGCCACTAGACATGACATAGTTAATAAGCTTTTCTACTCGGTCTGAACCGAATACTACGTCTGGCTTGGCTATGTTTCTGTTTTTTACTGGTCGTCGCATAATAGTTGGTAGTTAGTAGTTGATAGTGAGTAGATTACTTGGCAGCCTTGGGCTTCTTGGTTCCATAGTTAGATCGTTCCTTGCGACGCTTCTCTACTCCTGCTGCATCGAGTACTCCGCGTACTACAGAGTATCGTAGTCCTACGTCTCGGACCTTGCCCCCGCGTAGCATTACAACTGAGTGCTCCTGTAGGTTGTGCCCCATTCCAGGGATATATGCAGTAACTTCGATACCATTTGTTAGACGAACACGGGCGATCTTGCGCACGGCAGAGTTAGGCTTCTTGGGAGTCTTGGTGGTTACCTTGATGCATACACCACGCTTGAATGGGCAATTATTGAATGTAGGGCGGTTCTCGATAGTGTTGAATCCACGAGTAAGAGCCACAGACTTGGATTTCCTCTTGGTCTGGACTCGGCCCCTCTTGGTTAGTTGGTTGATGGTTGGCATTTCGTAAACTTTTATGTCTGACCACTCTACTATAATCCTGTAATTATTGCAACTGTGTACTGGATAGCTGGTGAAATAAACGACCCACCGGCCGTGATTATGACTATAAGAACAATAAACCCGTACCTTTCAAATTTGTCCCTTATCCTACGGCTCATGTGTGGTGGCAGCGCTGTAAACAGGAGCTTGGACCCGTCGAGTGGCGGAATCGGGATAAGGTTAAATATAGCAAGTGATACATTGACTATGCATATGATATATAGGAATTGACCCATGGACTGCGGTACAGATAGGACTTCGCTGAACCGGAGTAGTAACCCTGATATGGTAGCCAGAACCATGTTACTCACCGGTCCAGCCGCAGATATGACAGCCTCGGCACTGCGCTTGTTACCTACATTGTAGGGGTTCCATTCTACGGGCTTGGCCCAGCCGATAATGAAGCCCCCGAGGTTATAGGTAAGCACTGGTAGCAGGAACGAACCGACCAAGTCTAGGTGAGCAAATGGGTTCAGAGTTAGCCTGCCCTGGAGCCTCGGGGTCGGGTCCCCGAGGATGTCTGCGGCATAGCCATGTGACAGCTCGTGTATGACCACAGAGAATATAAGTATAACTATCCAAAAGATAAAATTGACATCCATATACGTATCATGTTAGCATGCCTTTTACTTATGGCAAAAATATGTCCAGTCACCAAAAGAACATCACTAGTCGCAGGAGGCTATTCTAACCGTACCCGTGCGACCCAGTACAACCCTACCGGTATGGTCCGCAAGTATCTGAACTTGCAGAAGAAGCGTATCTATATCCCCGAGCTCAAGGCCTCTGTCCGCATGACCCTATCGACTCGCGCGCTAAAGACCATCAAGAAAAACGGCGCTTACGCAACGCTCCGCAAGGCAGGTCTTCTAGCGTAGTCTCAACCCCTTCCCATCTGTCTCAAATGTAATATTCCCTAATTCATAAGTAGAAAGGATGGTACTGCTTGCTTTGGTCAAAGTGTTTACTACGCCCGGATAAGGATGACCGTAGGAATTATCCTTACCAGCGGAAATAATGCTGTAGGCTGGGCGGACAGCAGAGATAAAAGATGGTCCCGAAGAAGTCTTTGACCCATGATGGCCGACCTTGAGCACATCACTGGCGAGGCATTCCGGACACCACCTGAGCATGTCGGATTCAGAGAACATGGTGGCATCGCCAGTAAGCAGGAACTCCCTGTCACCATAGACAAGCCTCGTCACGACCGACAGATCATTGCTCTCGCGAGTGGGTGCAGTATCAGTCGCTGGAAATACTACATCTAGATGGATGTTGCGCTCACTATCGAGGATGACCTGCATACCGCGGAGGGCTTTGTAAATATTGGGGGTTTCTTTTTTATTTAGATCCGAGACTGTATCAAATAAAGCACTCTCCGAATCCCTACCGTTGGTGATGATGTTATGTATTTCATATCTCGGCAGGACGAACTCATACCCGCCGATATGGTCGGCATCAGGATGAGTCATGATCGTAACATCGATAGACTTGTCCCCTACTGCCATCACGCTACCGAGCGCAGTAAGTATCGCAGTATCCCTACCACTATCTATGAGAACCTGCCGGCCATTGGGCGCTGTAACCAGTATCGCATCGCCCTGGCCAACGTCGAGGAACGAAACGGTCATTATGTCATTTGCCTTGGCTTCGGACTTGTTCCAAACCCAAATATTGAAAAGTATTAGGATACAGAATACTGGCAGGAGGAATCGCAAATTTTTCATTTCCCTATTATACTTATATCTAGCAACTTATCACTAACAACCAATTAAAATGATATATACAGAGAAAACATTTAATACCCCAGAAATCGCCGGCATTTCTGCTCGAACGATAGATGAGCACAAGAAGCTCTATGCAGGTTATGTCAAACACACCAATCTAATCCTGGAACAAATAGCCGAAATGGCCAAGAAATCCGAACCTACTCCTGCGGAAACATATGCTATAAACGAGATGCAACGCAGACTGGGATTCGAGTTTAACGGGCTCCGCAACCACGAATACTATTTCGAGCAGCTCGAAGGTGGCCAACAGAAGGCCGATATGAATGGTAAATTAACTGCACAAATGATCACAGACTTCGGATCTGTAGAGGCTTGGCTTGCGGACTTCAAACGTATCGCCATGACTCGCGGGATCGGCTGGGCAGTGCTCTACTATGACAAACTAAATAACAGACTGCTCAACACCTGGGTAGATGAGCAGCATCTGGGACAGCTAAACGGTCTCGCATTTATCTATGGACTCGATATGTGGGAGCACTCGTACATGCTCGACTATGCACCAAGTGAAAAGAAAAAGTATGTAGATGCCTACCTAGCTGCGACGAATCAGACTGTTTGTGACAAACGTTTTGAGGCTTGCTTATAATTCCACCAAATCACAAAGGCAAAAAATACAAGATAGATAATCATCACCCACATGGGTGATTTTATCTGTACTATGACAGACGAGTACGGGACAGCATCGAGCACACGAACTACCCAGACAATATATCCTGCAATATACTCTGACAATATAGTAAACGGTAGCGCTATAGTCGACGACATGAACCCGATGATGGTTGCGACAAACCCAATAAGCATGAGTGGTGGGATCACAAAAACCACGAGAAGGTTGGCGATAACTGAAACGAGTGATAATGTCCCTGACGTATATAGGATGATCGGAAGCACAGTGAGCTGTGTCGCGATCGTTGCAGCAATGATTTCCTGCAGGCTGAATTTATTTACCTTCTTTGGTAACTTTATAAAACTACTCACAATCGGTGTAACGTAGACGAGCCCTAGTGTCGCGAGGAAGCTCAGCTGGAATGATACATTCCAAAGTAATGAAAACGGTGATAACCATATCATAATCGCAGCGATGGTGAGTAGTGCCCTGTTTATATCTACCCTGCGAAATACTGCAGTGCCCAATAGAACGATCGTGATGAGCAGTCCGGCGCGTGTAGCCGGAGGCTCCGCGCCGGACATGATGATAAATAGCCAAATACTTGATACAGTTACAATCGTCTGAATACGAAGAGGTAGTAATCTGCATAGCCACCTCACGAACAAGGCGATTATGATAATGTTGGATCCCGATAGTACCGCGATGTGTATAAGCCCAACCCTCGTTAGTGCATCCTTTAGCGCTTTGTCGAGACCTGACTTGTCACCGAGGATTATACCCGACAATAGTCCCGCCTCGGGCTCGGGGAGTAGCATCTTTATCTTCCCAATAAGTAAATTCCTAAAGTCATACAGCCTCTCTACGAGTATCGCGCCGCGATGGCTAGATACAACTGATCCAGACTCGAATGTCACGATGTATTTGATGCCCTGCGCACGGAGGTAACTCGGGTAGTCGAAATCTACTCCACCAGGGCTCACGAATCTCTCTGGCAATTCTATGGTAGCTCTGCCTCTGAACTCGTCACCATATGTGACTGCGCCGTATGGCATATCATCCGGCAATACCACAACAACCTTCTCGCCGAGTACAACCATACTCGATCGCTCGGATAGTCCAGACAGTCGGGGTGTCTCTACAACGACACCAGACACCTCGAGCTCCTGCCCGGCATACATATCGAGCGGACGATGCTCATAGTCGTGCTGGAATGCACTGCTACGCCATATCCCTAGCGATACACCCAATATGATCATGGCCAATATCACAGCCAAATTCGTCGTACTCTTCTTCCCAGAAAACTTTATATAAATAAGTGAAATAACAGCACCCACAAACATCCCTACCGCTAGCGAGTTGGAAGAAACCCTAAGAGCAGTTGAAACCCCTGTCGCTAGTAGGAATGAAATCAGGAGACAGGTGAGAGGCATGGGATTACTTTACAAATCTAACATAGACTTCATCACCACTCTTGCCACCTATCGCACTCATAAGCCCAGGAGATAAATCCCATGACTTATTAGTAATGACTACATTGGGGCCCCAATCGACTATACGTATGTTACCTGTCACTCTCTTGCCTGTTACTGGATTTACCACCTCTACAGTACTAGACTCGAGTGCAGATTTAGGAGTCTGTTTGTAATCCCATCTACCTGCGATATAGAGAGTATTGGGATTCAAGTTTCTTAGAATCTCACCAGATATAGCACCTGTTTCAGTAGGAGTTACACCAGTATCTAGTGGTCCACCAAATGTCGAAGCCTTGCCAGCAACATAATCGACACCTTGATACTGAGCCAGTCTATTCATGGTCTCGTTCTTTATACCACAGTATTTCTGATTCTCTGGCTTACCAGTCTTGCATAATGAATCTGCCCAAGCAGCAATAGTGGGGTTGTAGGCACCAGCTGTTGGGATACCATTTACCTGCCCCTCTCCTGCTATTGGTGGAGTAGTTACCCCACCTGGACCTGCACCCGGAACTCCGGTAGTTGGTCCGCCCGCGCTACCATCTACCCCGATCTGGCCAGTAGGTGTGCGTAGGTCCACCTGCTTTATATCAAATGTAAGCCTAGTAAGGTTCGGATCTATAGTGTTGAGTATTAGATACGTAGACAGAGCTAGTATCAGTCCACCTAGGGCTGCCTGGATCTTCTTCTTGCCATCTTCTTTGCCTGACCAGGCATCAGTAGATACATACTGTACTCCTCCCCAGATGATCATAAGTACTGCAAGTATCCCTACTAGACCGATCGTTATGGTGAATGCATAGTTAAGGAATGTAGCCAGACCAGAACCAGTACCCTCTACTACCACCGTAGGGAACCCATCAACGAGGGGTATGTATGCTCCAGCGAGAACTCTGGTCAATTTGTCTATCCTTTTCATATAGAGGTATTTTATCACAAATTCTCCCACTCTTTTACTAACTTTTCCTCTTCGGATTTGGAGAATACCTTTTTAAACTTCGCGCCCTTCTGACCATTCACATCGCGCTCGCAGCTACTCCAGTCTCTGTATGTCTTGATCACATTGTCTACCATACTTACATATGAATAAGCCCGCCCTGATTTACTTTTACTTTTGCTATCACTTTTTGCATTACTTGTATCGGTAGTAATTTCCAGAGAAACGGGATATTTATCTAGATTACCAATGTATAAATCTACATGAGCCTTGTCAGCGAAGCTTGTAGCGATCACGTCACAGCGTTCGTTGCCGGGCACACCCGCATGGCCTTTGATCAGATTCCATTTTACTTCTTTACCTTTGGTTGCTTGGAGCAGGGCACGCCACAGATCGGCGTTTAGTACCGGGGATTTGGTAGAAGTCTTCCAACCGTTGTTCTCCCAACCTCTAACCCATTTGGTAATCCCGTTTAGTACATATGATGAATCGGTATAGATAGTTATAAGTGGCAAGTTGGTAGTTGGTAGAGTAGAGACAAATTCTAATGCTTTAATGCAGGCGCTAAGTTCCATGCGGTTGTTCGTAGTATGGTCTTCGCGTCCACCGAGCTCTGTCACTAACTCTCCCACCACCACTGCTCCCCATCCACCTGGTCCTGGGTTACCTCTGGCAGATCCGTCTGTAAATATTGTAATATTTGGCATTTGCAAAATTGTACCACAATATGTTATAAATATCGTCCGGCGGCCAAATTCCTCCCAACATACCACCAACCAGGTGGTTTTCTGTTCCCCCCAGGTCGCCGCGAACAAAAGTCTCCGAGCACAAGCGTGCTCGGGGACTTTCTTTTTTATATCATTTCGACAATATCCACAATCCGTAACCTATACTCCGGATAAGATTTAAATAATGATTCTTCGAGGTGAGCCAACAAATTTATCCTCGATCCGGCCTCGATATCTTTAAATTTGTCATTCTCGGCTGCAAAGAACTGTATAGCCGAGACCACCCGACCATTTTCTCCTTGGAGTCTAAGCTCTATGTGCTCTTTGGCTTTGCCGAACTTCTTTACTTCTGATACCAGAGTATTTTCAAATAAAAACAGTGGTCGAGGGTTTCCCATCCCAAACGGTGCACAGACATTTACTTTGTTCCAAAGCTCTCGGCCGATCTGGTCTACATTTAACCGGCCGTCGATTATTGTTTCTTCGGTTACCACTTTCTTTGCAATCTTTTCATAAGCTTTTAGTAGCTCTGCCCCCGCATCGGCGATATGGTTATGGTCAATAGAGAACCCTCCGGAGAATGCATGTCCGCCGAAGTCCACAAATACTCCAGGGCTTACATTGTTCATGAGATCGACTAGGTTAATAGTACCATCCGACCGGCAGGAACCCTTGATAAATTCCCCACCTTCGCGACCCCATACAAACACTGGCTTGCCTACTTCTCGCATTATAGAGTTGGAGGCAAGCCCGAGCACTGCAGGCTTCCAGTGTGTGTGACCGAAAAATAGTATAGGTTTCCCGGCGATAGTTTCATCTTCTCGCAATTTCTTCTTTATCTCCTTTACTATTGTTGCTACGATACTTTTCCTCTCGGCATTTAATCCTTCGAGCTCTGCAACGAGCAGTCCCGCTGAAGCCTGGCTTGTAGTAGAAAGCAGTTCGAATGCCTTGCGCGGATCCGACATGCGCGAAGCGACGTTGATCCTAGGGGCGATAGAGAACCCCACATCTTCTTCGGAGAGGCTTGCTTGGTTAACCTTGAGTGATGTAAGTAATTTCTGGAGACCCACACGTGGGCTCTTGCGGAGCACTCGGAGCCCAAATGAAGCTAGCACCCTATTCTCCCCAGTAAGCGTGACCATGTCCGAGAGAGTGGCTATACCCACCATGTCGAGTAGCCATTTCTCCCAACCGTCACTGATTTCAAAAACTTTTTCCTCACGACCCTTTTTAATTACTGCCTGGATCAGTTTGTAGGCTACACCAGAACCGCATAGGATTTTCTCTGGATAGTCACAATCTGATTGCTGGGGATTCACGATAGCATATGCATCGGGCATGACTTCACCAGGCAAATGATGGTCAGTAATTATTACATCAATCCCAGCATCTGAAGCAATTTTTATTTCTGGGACATCAGTAATCCCGCAGTCGAGCGTGATGAGTAAATCAGTTTTATCATTTATAAATTTCTGTATCGCGCTTTCACTTAACCCGAACCCTTCGTCATGCCTATGCGGGATATATATCTGGAAATTATCGTAGTCGATTTTCGTCAAGAAGTCATGCCACATCACCGCTCCCGGGATCCCGTCAGCGTCATAGTCAGTGAACACTACAATTCTTTCTTTATTTCTTATCGCGCTCAACACCCTCCCTACTGCTTTGTCCATATCCTTCATAAGTCCCCCGCTATGACTGTGAGCAGTATAGTCAGGATTTAAATATTTGGTTGCACTTTCGACATCTATTATCCCCCGGCCATATAGTATAGTAGCTACGATCGGATCTAAATGCGGCAGAGCCTTAATAGCATCGTCCTGATTAGTAAATTTGAGTGACATGCAGAGGATTATAGCACTTTACTAACAGGTATGGTTTATATAATATAAAAACAGATTATGTCCACGGAAAGAAAACTTCTTGCTGATCATTTTCATTGCCCAAATGGCTGCGACCATCCTCAACCCTTTGAAATGGAAGGTAAAAGTTACTGCAATGCCTGCCTTCATGATAGTGAGGGAAAAGAATATGTTGAGATGGTCCTATGCACCCCAGAGACCTGCCCTGATGATTAGGCTGGTCTTTTTATTTTTCAATTTAATCTAAAAATTGCTTTTTGGTATAAATTATGTAACATAGAACCCAGACATCAACCTTGAAAAACTATGAACGGAATCGTAAAAGCAATCTACATTTGTCCTATCGCTGGCGAACCAATGCATGAAGTAAAGGAAGTCGAAGCAATTGCTGGACAAGGCCTAAAAGGTGATCGCTATTCCACAGGCGAAGGAAGCTTCAACAAAGGAAAGCAAGGTATTCGACAGGTCACGCTTATGAACACCATCTTTTTTGATGGAAGCGGCTTTGGATTCCAGAACAGCCGAAGAAATATCTTTATCGAGGATGTAGAGCTGATGTGGCTCATTGGTCGAGAATTCCAAATTGGCACGGCGAAATTCCGAGGAGTGAAATACTGCGATCCTTGCAATAGACCAAGCAAGCTATCTGGAAAAACAAAAAGTTTCAAAGAAACGTTCTTCGATCGAGGTGGCCTCATCGCAGAAATCATTGAAGGTGGTCTGATAAGGGTAGGTGATCTGGTCATCCCTCCGTCCAAAGGATACTGAACGTGTCCTTTTTTTATTTAACTTTATCTGCTATAAATACAACATGGAAAACACAGACAAATGCATATTTTGCCAGATTGTAGAGGGAGAGATTCCGACACATCACAAAGTCTATGAAGACAGCGAAGTGCTCGCATTCCTCGACATCAATCCCAACGCTCACGGGCATACACTAGTCATACCCAAAGACCATTTCGAAAACATTTATACTACTCCAGATAAAAGACTGTGCCACATGATACTCATAGCCAAGAAGCTCGCGATAGCCCTAAAGCTCGCAACAGAGGCAGATGGGATAAATATCATAATGAACAATGAGCCAGGTGGGAACCAGGCTGTCATGCACGCACATATTCACGTGATCCCACGACACGAGGGCGATGACTATCCCGGCCTCCACAATCACAAGCCGTACATCGGCGATGAAGCAAAGGCTGTGGCAGAGAAGATTAGAGAGAATCTAGAAAAATAGTAAGTAATTATTTGAGTGCATCGATACCCACCAGGCTCCCTTCCGCGAGGAAATCCAACGTCGCGCCCCCGCCGGTCGATATAAATGTGAAATGGTCTGACAACCCAAGAGACTCGATGGCACCTAGTGTATCCCCACCACCTAGAATCGACTCGGCATGTGAGCTCGCGATAGCTTGAGCGAGGCTTACTGTAGCCTCGTCGAAGCCGGACTCGGTATTGCCCAGAGGCCCATTCCATAGCACAAATGTTGCATCACGGATAGTAGACTCTACTGACTTCATGGTATCTGGACCGATATCTGACACTACATCATCGGGACTGATTTCGGAAATGAGCTTTTTTACTTTAGCTTCCTTGGTTCCCACTACCACATCGGTTACTGGTATCAGGTTCGGATGCATCTGGATAGACTTGAGATTGATTTCTCTATCTGACACGAGCGACTTGCCTACCTGGTAGCCTTGGGACTTGATCAGATCATTGGCGAGTGCACCCCCTACGAACACCTTGTCAGCTTTGTCCAAGAACTTTTTGATAAGGGGTATTTTGGTTTCGAATTTGGCACCACCGAGTATAAATACGAATGGCTTCGGGGGATTAAATGCCTTGCTTAGCGTATTTACTTCTTTCTCTAGCTGAATACCCGCAAATCCCGGGATAATCTTGGGCACACCTACTATCGATGCATGGGCACGGTGGGATACAGAGAAAGCGTCGTTTACATATATATCTCCGAGGCTTGCTAGTTCGCGAGCAAACTCATCACTATTTTCCTTCTCACCTGCGTTATCCCGGAGGTTCTCTATCACGATAAGTCCTAATTCACCCTCCTCGCGAGTCTTCTTCGCTTCATTGATATTATTTACAAATTTCACCTCCACTCCCAACTTCTCGCCGAGCTTCTCTGCTGCGGGTTTAAGTGTACACTTTTCATCCTTACCTTTATTCACTTCACAGTGTGCAATCACCGTCACTATCGCCTCCATCTGTTGTAGGTATTTGATAGTTGGAAGCGACGAGACAATACGGAAGTCATTGGTTACCACCCCGTCCTGCACAGGCACATTGAGGTCGAGCCTCACTAGCACTTTCTTGCCTTTCAGGTCTTCGAGTTTGAGTGTGGTGATGGATTTCATTAGGGTATTTTAACATAATTCAGAGACTCAACCACCTCACAGACTCCAACGCCCCCTAACCCCCTCTTTAGCCAAAGAGGGGGGGGCAGAACCCGAACCCCTCTTGGGTGTAAGAGGGGTGGTTTGGTTTTGCAAACCGGGGTGTTATTATCTATCTAATGCAAGATAAGTATATTCATACAAACCAGCTCCTAAAGCAAAGAAGACAAGACCTTAGGAACAATGCAACTCCAGAAGAAAGACTGCTTTGGGAAGACGTTCGAGGTAAGAAGCTTGGATATAAATTCCAGCGTCAGCATTCTATCGGCCCATATATTGCTGATTTCTATTGTCCAGCCAAGAAACTTATTATCGAATTAGACGGATCCCAGCATTTGGATACGAAAGAATATGATGAGGAGAGGACAAATTATTTTATCTCTTTAAATTTAAAAGTTCTGAGGTTTTGGAATAATGAGATCAGATCCAATTTAGACGGAGTAATAATGAAAATAAAACAGTCGTTATCCTAAATCTCCTCCTTGATTAAGGAGGAGTACCGAGTCTTCGAGGGGGGGGGTGGTTTACAAATTATTAACCGCCTTGATCAGATTGGTAAACCGCTCTGGGTGCAGACTCTCGCGACCTACGAGAAGCCCATCCACCTGACCGCCAGAGACGATCTCTGCAGCATTCTCTGCATCCACTGATCCGCCATATAGCACCGACACACCAACGCCGAGCTTGCCATACTCCTCCATTAGAACCTTGCGAATAAATAGCGACATTTGGTAGACCTCATGTGATGTCATAGCACTCGCTGCGCCCACGGCCCAGATCGGTTCATAAGCAATTATTACCTTCCAGATCTCGGTTGATTTGATATGCCTGAGCGCTTCTAGTACCTGCTTCTTTACCACTTCTAGATATTCTCCATCACTGTCATGGACCTTCTCCCCTACACATATCACTGGAGTCAGGTTACTCGATACGGCCTTGATCACCTTTTTACTTATCACTTCATCAGTCTCACCCATCGCGCGCCTCTCCGAGTGTCCTATGATCACGTACCTAGCACCGAGGTCATATAGCCCAGCCGCACTTACTTCCCCGGTATACGAACCTCGGTCTTCGTAGAACACATTCTGCGCACCGATCGCGAGTTTGGATTTGGAAACTAGATCAGATATGTATATAAATGGAGGACAAATAACGGTCTGGACGTTGGTTAGTCTAGCGGTAGACTTCTTCAGGCTATTTACCATCGACTTGGCCGAAGAAAGACTATCTGGGTTCATCTTCCAATTACCGATGATTATTTTCTTTTTAGACATTTAGTCATTTTATCACGGGTTTGGAGTTTGAACATTATTAGACTAATATTACACCATGACAATACTATACATATTTGCAAGCGTGCTAGTTATCAGCCTAATATCTCTCGTGGGTATACTAGCACTCGTTCTAAAGAGGGATTTATTGCAGAAAAGCACATTTATCCTAGTAAGCCTGGCTGTAGGAGCACTGCTCGGGGATGCGTTCATACATATAATCCCTGAAGCATTCGAGTCTATGGGTAACCCCACTACAGTTTCTATACTTATCATATCTGGGATCCTAATCTTCTTCGTCTTCGAGAAGATCCTCCACTGGCATCACCATACGCTGGACCACGCAGAGAACCACCCACACCCAGTAGGCAAAATGATCCTCTTTGGAGACGGAGTTCATAACCTCATCGACGGTATCATCGTTGCAGCGAGCTACTATGTATCTACCGAGATCGGTATCGCTACTACCATAGCAGTCGTACTACACGAGATCCCACAGGAGATCGGGAACTTCGGGGTACTAATACATTCTGGATACAGCAAACTGAAAGCGCTCTGGTACAACTTTGTCTCTGCGCTCACCGCTATCATCGGTGCAGTTATCGTGATCGTGCTCGGGAACACTACAGTCGAATGGGTCTCGTGGCTACTACCGCTGTCTGCCGGAGGGTTCATATATATCGCAATGTCCGACCTCATCCCTGAGCTTCAAAAAGAAAAAGGTGGTTCCCCCATCGTCCAGATCATTTCCATCCTAGTGGGTATAGCACTCATGGGATTGCTACTGTTGTTAGAATAGACAAAAACCAACCTACTAATTCTCCTCCCAGAATATCGTCTGATACTGATCAGAAGTAAGAGGGAATGACGGTGGTGGACCATAGAGTAGATTGGAGTCGTATGAAATAGTCCTATTTATGTATCCAGAATTGTCAGTATAGGAGAATCCGTATCGAGCATATGTACCGATCATACCGAATAGTGTTATCGAGTTGCGGGTATGGTACGGAGAACAGTTGTTCTGACTACCCGAATTAGGTTTATAATGATAGCGCCCGACACGACCCTTCTGTGCGATGAGGGCTGCATCTATACGGAGATTGGTATCGCTTATCATACCGACATTTATGTTGTTCTGGGCTATGAGAGCGATCACATCCCTGCCGTCATAGTTGGTATATAGTAGATCGCTGTTCACTGTGATGTTACGTCTAGTGGAAGCTTGGTCTGGGAACGTGCCCGCAGCGACGGTAACCCTAGCGGTATTTATCGTACCTTCGACCCATGCATTGTCATCGACAAATATGAGGCCATTGGATGGGAGTGGGTAGTTGTTTATGAAAACCTTGTTCTGAATACTCCATGTACCCCAGCCAGACTGCGTGAGTGTGTTGGTACACTGGGTCACCGAAGGCGGTGGTGCGAGCGATGTGACTCGATAAACGTCGAAAGTATCGTTTGTTTTAAATATTATCTGATAGCCTAGCGACCCCGAGAAAGAGAAGTATTTACCGCTCGCTTGCGCGTTGGTCTTCATAAGTGATAGATCTGAGGTAATACCATTGAAATCTACTGTAGAAACTGGGAATTGCCTGCCGGCAGCAAATACATCTGTACGTAGCGGGACTGGAGAGGGCGATGTCTCTGCAGGGCGAGCTGCATTGTTGATACCAGTACCCGGTGGAGAATTGACATGCGTATGCACCCCGAATTCGTTGGCTCCCGTATGATCTGGGTCATCATAGCTCGCGAGCGAGCTAGTGATCAGGTTGTGCGCAAGCCCGTCGAACCTGATACCACCATTGGAATGCAGTGGGCCAAATACTTCTGTATCTGCTCCGAATCTCATATCACTGTTGGCTACTACAGAGTATTTGGCAAATGAAGGGATGGCGAGTTTGGTAGTAA
This sequence comes from bacterium, assembly GCA_031409775.1. Lineage (GTDB taxonomy): Bacteria > Patescibacteriota > Minisyncoccia > Phycocordibacterales > CAIZIN01 > JANNXY01. Next base: position 20,186 of record JANNXY010000026.1, read on the forward strand.
CTGTTCTGGATATAGTAGGGTTAGCAAGAAGTTTCCCGGTTGACTGGATAGTTACAATAGAGGTGCCCGTAGCTGGCGGTGTGATGAGTAGGCTAAATGTACCTATCTGATTTCCGTCTTTATCATAAAATGGGTGAATATATGGACCCGAGGTTGCTGTGCCGTCTTTGAAATCTGCCGGGGAGTGAGCTAGGTGCCAGCGATAGTAGTCGTTACCCGACTCTGCTATCTGGAATGCCTGCTCTTTGTATGTTACATACGGACCGCTCTTTGCGAGTGCGACAAACCACACCGTGATCCCAGTGATCACGGTGATAGAGATACTCGCAAACACGAGGACAGTCATCAATGCATAGCCTTGTTTTTTTAATTTGCTTAGATTCATATTATAAATTGTCTTTGAGGTTACGAAATGAAACCTGTGTCGAGACTGTAGTGGGCGCAGGTAGTTTCGAACCATTTTTATCTATGAGGAAACTGATCTTGACCATACGTATGTTTAGGATATTTACAGGCATAGTGAGTGATGATGATGTACCAGCATAATTGGTATCATAATACGAAAATACAGGGGTCAAAGCACTGTTTTCAACATCAGATACTAGCGTAGTTACAATCTCATTGATCCCACTATATACTAACGGGGACCCAGTAGGCTTGATCTGTCCTCTATAGATAACTCTGTCTAGGAGGAAATATCTAACCCTCTCTTTGATCCCATCACCATCAGTATCACTAAAGAAAACGATACTACTAGTTCCTGCTGACTCGATCGGATACGAACCGAGACTCGATATGGATGCTGCGCGTATCTCACCTACTATCGGCTGTAGGACTTTGCGACCTTCTTGCTCTAGAGAAAACCCTCCCTGCAATGCATTGTTAAAGAAGAATATATCCCTTGCAAACAATGTGATAGCTATGGAGGCGACGGTAAATATAGAAACTGCCACTAAAATTTCTACCAGAGAAAACCCTTTTTGTTTGTGAAAATTATGCATTATTGTGACAATAAAATCTCCCTACTGTGAGAATCCATCGTAACGGCAACTGTATCGACTTTGGTAGTGTAGCCAGGCTTGGTTACTGTTATAGTATACGTCCCTGACGACAAATTGTTAAAGAAAACTTGTCCCGGTGGAATACATGATGAAATAAATGTAATGAATACATCAGAGATAACAGGTGTTACAGAATCGTTGTCAGTTGACAATAGTAGTTTGTATCTCATGTACCTCTTGCCTGAATGATGCCCTGAAAGTCCCTGGTTCGAAGTAGTATAATATGTGCCTGATGTGCCATCTGGTCCTATGAAATCCCATGTAGTGGTAGCTGTATTGTCTACAGAGCTAGCTACCTGGAACCTCACACTACTCGGGCCTGTGGGTACTGGCTGATCGGCTGGGTACCAACGTAGGAATGCATAGTTACTCGATGTGCCTATGTCAAATGTAGAAGAAACTATCTCTCCACTACTATTATAAGTACCGAATACTTCACGTAACTGTAGGTCACCTACGGGTAATGACGTCTCTGTATTGCCATCAGATGACCAGTATGAGCTAGGGTTGGTCCAGTTATTCTGTCCAGCGCCACCGGACCAGTCTGTCTGAGCGAAGTACCCTTCGAAAGTGGATTTCTGATATGAGCTACCTATCTTCTCTATCTTTACTGTAGCATCACTTAGTGGGAGTCCAGATGACTGGTCTTTGACAGATATGAGCAGTGACTTGGCTAGCTTGGGCGCGACAACCATGTCTAGGGACTGCAATGCTCCAGGCAGTATCGACATTGGGACTGCCGGATTTGTACCGATAATATCATAACTCGGATCTATGAGACTTACAGAATATGCATCCCATTCAACATCCAGAATATTCTTATACCCAGAAACATCTGTTACATAATTTTTATTAAACTTGAACAGATCAGGAGTTTCTGCTATTAGTTTGGTGCCTTTCATATTGAAATCTATACCCCCTATCGGCATACATGTCTCACCTTTGGTGTTTATATCGACTTCTCCCACACGGTCTATCGCTAGGCTGATCTGTGTCACCTGCTGGTTGGCAACGGTCGCATGCGGTAGTATAGGATAGATTATTTGGGTGGAAGTAGCTGTAGTAGATGCAGTAGAATATCCGTCCTTGCTTACTTGTACACTATACGCTCTGGTACCTGGTGGTACATCTACGACTTGGAGCAGACCTAGGTTGTTGGTTACATCATTGATTAGTACCGGTGTTCCTGTGCCCACAACCCTCTCTATGCGTACATCCGCCCCTATCACAGGCTGACCACTTGCGTCGAATACCCTGACAAATAATGCACCGTTATTCGAAGACGTCTCGAGTGACTTGGGCGAAACAAACCCACTAAACACTACAGAACTCTGATCACTACAGTTGTTGCAAGTGATCCCTATCTCAACCAGCTTCCTATCCGCCGGAGACAGATCATTGGGTACACCACCGAGTATCCCGTCAAATGGATCGTCCTGATTCCTCACTGTAGTTGTGATCGTAAATGTCTTGCCACTTTTTGATACCACTTGCTCATATGGGATAACACCTGGGGGGATTCCACCAACTATACCCACTTTGAAGTATGGCAAGTTACGGATAACTTCGAACTGCTCGTTGGCTATAGTTGATGCAGTAGATCTAGCATGTAGAGTGGCAGTAAATGTAAGCATCTTTCCGAATACAGAATATATAGCTGTACCAACTATCGCAAATATCGTTACCGCAACTAGAGTCTCTATGAGAGTAAATCCTTTCTGATTCATCACTATATTGTGTTTACGAGAGAATACATCGGTGCGATCATTGATAAAGCAAAGAATCCCACAGCGACCCCTACGATAAGCATGAGGAACGGCTCTATGATTGTAGACATGTCCTTGGTCTTTTGGTCTACTTCGTCTTCGAAGAATACTGCCACCTTGGCAAGCATCGACCCTAGCTCACCAGTCTCTTCACCAACTGACATCATTTCGCCTACATATATCGGGTATACATTACCGCTCTCAGTAAAGACACTCGACATCGGTGCGCCGGTCTGTATCTGTTTCTCAGCTGCTTGGAGGACTTTCTTGAAATAAATATTCTCTATAACCCCAGTGGTGATTCTCAGCGAATCGACCACCGCTACCCCGGAAGTGAGGAGCGATGATAGTGTACGAGCTGTACGAGCTGCGTTTATCTCCCTCACTAGAGTACCTATGAGTGGGAATTTGATAGATAAATAAAAGAATGCGTTCTTGCCCTGCCTTGTTTTAAATATCATGTACACAAGCCCGATTAGTGAGAATAATCCACTAACAAAGAAAATAAAATGATTCTGTAATATCGAGCTAGCCCAGATGATGAGTTTGGTAGTCGAAGGCAGATCGACTTTGAGCTCAGAGAAGGTGGCAGTGAGTGTAGGTACCACAAATATAAGCATGAACACAGCGATCACCACCATCGCAAATATAATGATAGACGGATAGATCAGAGCGCCTTTGACTTTCTTCTTTAGTAGATAGGACTTCTCCATCTGGCTACCGATAGTCTCGAGTGTTCTAGATAGTTTACCAGACTCTTCTCCTGCTGCCACCATCGATACGAACAGCCCTGGGAATACTTTGGGATACAGTGCGAGTGACTCGTGGAATGTCTTGCCACTTTTTATCGAATTCTCGACAGCCTCCATTACCTTCTTTAGGTATTTGTTACGACTCTGTTTGGAAACGATGGTGATGGCACGCGACAGTGACAGTCCAGCATCCAGCATCACAGATAGATTACGTGACAATACAATCTTCTCATGCATTGAGACACCCCCTACAAATGGCAAATCGATACTGAAAGATTTGTGAACCTTTTCTTCTGTAGAGCTTATGAGGGACAGGTTGTGTGAACGCAATCTCTCGTATAGTGCGGATTTACTAGGAACATCTTCTGCACCTATTATTGTTTCGCCACTTGAATTTTTTGCAGTGTAAACATATTTCACAAGCTAATTATAGCACTAGGCTGACACAACGCGAAGCACTTCTTCGATAGTTGTGAGTCCTTGAACTGCTTTAAATATTCCATCCTCTATCATAGTCATCATGCCCTCCTTCTTGGCTTGCGCTTCGATATGCTCTGATGTGGAGTCTTTGAGTAGTAGCTCACGGATAGTCGGTGACATAGCCAACACTTCGTGTATTCCCAGACGGCCTTTGTAGCCATCGTCACCTTCTTCTGTCGGCACAGGTTTCCAGAATGGGATTGTTACCCATGTAGCTTCTGGTGCTACAATCTTTTCGATTTTGAGGAAATTCATCATGCGGTCTAGGTCGATAAGCTTGCCCAGAGACTCTACACCTGCATCCGTAAGAAAATATCGCTCTTTGTTCGAAGAAAGTTTGCGTATAAGTCTCTGACCTATAACCACATTAATGGTTGAGGCCAGGAGGAATGGTTCCATCTTCATATCGAGCAACCTCGGTACAGCTCCCGCTGCTGAGTTGGTGTGCAGTGTAGACAATACCAAATGCCCCGTGAGAGCAGCGTTGACCGCGAGAGATGCGGTCTCGTTGTCACGGATCTCCCCCACCATGATTATGTCTGGATCCTGACGGACAAGTGATCGCAGTCCTGCAGAGAATGTGAGCCCGATCTCAGGCTTGACCTGAGTCTGGTTCACTCTCTTCATCTGGTATTCGATCGGGTCCTCGATAGTAGAGATATTTACATCAATAGTGTTCAGAATATCGAGTATGGTATATAAGGTTGTGGTCTTGCCGGATCCTGTAGGTCCTGTTGTGAGTATCATGCCGTTTGCGAGCTTGGTTGCATTGTGGATACGCTCTAGGTTCACCCCGTGAAATCCTAGACTCTCCAGCGAGAATCCCCCAGCATTTTCACGCAGTACACGCATCACGGTCTTTTCTCCATAGTATATAGGCAGGATCGATACACGGAATGAAACCTTCTCCCCGTCTAGGTCGATCTTGAACCTACCATCCTGGGGCAGGCGTTTCTCATCGAGTTTTAGATTCGACAACACTTTGATGCGCGCAGTGATAGACAGGCTTGCAGTCTTCGGCAGAACCATCGCATCCCGCAGCAGACCATCTATCCTATAACGCACGATGAGCTCACTCTCCAGAGGTTCTATATGTATGTCAGATGCACCTTGTAGGATGGCGTGCTTGAGCAATGTATCCACAACTCTTATTACAGGTATGTCTTCTGCTAGTCTTTTCAGGTCATTGGGTGCCATGTCAGAGTCTTTGTCATTTACCACCTTTATATTGCCTGTTTCCTTTTTTATTATGTCACCGAAATCTGCTTTCAGGCTCTTTTGATACTGGAGCAATGCTGACTTTATAGACTCGATAGAAGTAAGTCTAGTAAGGATGCTTAGGCCGGTCTTTTTCTTTATGAAATCAATAGCTTTCAGATCATCAGTATCTAGCATAGCAACTTCTAGCCTATTACCTTCTTTGCGATACGCTACAATATTGTGCGACCGTGCCACGGGCTCGGGTATGAGCGCCAACACTTCCCCCGATATCTTCTGTCTGACTAGGTCCACAAACGGTATCCCGAGCAGATATGCCTGCATTCGCCTCAGGTCATCTTCGGATACTTTGCCCAAACTCACGAGCACGTTGCCGAGCTTGTCACCAGTCTTCTCTGCTTGGGCAATAGCCTTCTCTATATCTGCCTGCGCTACGAGTCCAGAATCGAGTACGAAATTCTTTAGTTGGGTTTCTTCTATGTACATGATGATTATTGTTCTTCTACATCTTGGACCAGACAGTCAGCATCTGCATTTACGGGTGCGCTACTGCCATTGCTACACATGAGAGTAAATTTAGTACTCGTAGAGAGTGGGCCTGTAGACTTCTGACCATCTGCACTCGGGGTAATAGGTCCACTCACTGACCCACCACTCACATTGCACTCTGTAGCACCGGCTATATTCCACCTCATAGTACACGCACCGCCTTTCATCACTAGAGAAGGTATCATTTTGAAACTATTTATAGCTGGAATCGGACATGATCCATCAGGACTTGGGTTCGGACATACTATGCCTGGGCCTTGTATTCCTCCAGATCCCTGGTTGTTACTACATGACTCAGATTCTGCAGGCTTTGGCTTCAAGGCTTTGTTGTTACATTCATGCGTACACGACCTAGTCCTTGTGCCATTAACACATTTACCCCACCCACTGCACTGCCATTCACTATATATGTTGCATGAATTATCCTCATCTCCATCGTTACCATCACCACCATCGGGATCTTGTTCTGGATCTGGAACAGTCTTGCCATCATCTACTACACAAATCCCACCAGAAACAATGAATCCTCCTGGTACAGCCTTCTGCTCACCAGGTATGTTGGGACATAGATCTGTAGGTACACAATCACCTTTGGTATTCCTGAACACATTTCTAGGAAGCTTACCTTGGACTCCGGGGATATTGGGACACCTGTCAGCATTGGCTCTAGTAACTGTGATGTTGTAGTGCTTGACTGTCCATGAGTCACCTTCATATCTACCATTATTGATAAATGATTCCCGGCTCGCTACATAGAATAGATAGTCACCTGGTGTAGATGGTGCGGTAAACCCCATCGAACTGGATTTATCGAGAGGAAATATAACATGGTTACTGTCACCCTTTATTTCTTTCATTATATCTGTGGATTTCTGAACAAATGTCTTGCGGACATTATTAAATATGACTTCTGTTTCAATATTGGAGCTTCGGTTGTTGCAGGCCCACGATGTCACTTCTACATTTGCAGTAAATGGTTGGTTGGGTAGCATAAATGTAGGGATGTTGACCGAGACATTTGGTGGTGGAAACATTTCTGAATTAGAAGTCTTGCTATTGTAGAACGTAGGTGATGTCTGGGCACTCACGATACCCACAGAACACATCACACCAAATGCGATTATGAGAACTGCTACAGAAGCTTTCTTCCTCCAGAATGCAACTGCTATAGATACGAGTGTCGCTACTAGCATAACCAACCCCACAATCATAAACACTTTTGCATCATCTATCATGTATTTGGGCTTGCCAGTAGATGCAGATTTTAATTCATCGTACTCCGGAGACAAATTAGTTTCTAGACTGGCAATTATTTCCCCATCCTTAATTATCTTTGCTTCTGCACGCAATGCAGCAGCATTGTCAATCGCTATAATACTAGTAGTAAATCTCCCATTTGAATCATCTAGGTTGATCGTTTGTCTGCTCTGTCCTACATTCTGGTCCTGCTCGTTGTATAGTGCTATGTCTAGCTCGGCTTCACCCACTTCCGGGCGCACGAACCTAGCTATGTCAAACGGGACACCGACATAGGTCGCCACGATATCTATAGCACCACCTTCGACTACACTGTATACACTACTAGATACAGATGTGATAGAGCCTGCGTCCCCTGACTGGATATACCTAAACCTGGTGAGACCACCATGCCTATCTCCGTCGCTATCAACAAATGTCACAGTACCTACATATACACCCCCCTCATCGAAGCTTGGGAGCATTTCGTCGAATCTATATACTTCATCGTCTTCGAGGACTATCGGTTCGAAGCTGTCCAATACGAGTACGTTGTCTCGGTCGTTCTGCTTGTAGACTTCTATCCTCGGGCTGAGCAGGGCAGACTCGCTGCTCTGTATATCCAGATGTAGTATGGCCACATCACCTTTGGCAAGTGTGGGTCCAGACTCTAGTCCAAACTCAACACCGTTTACAGTTACGAATCCTGATTGGATTTCTACACTATCTGGGACTATCTCGCCTTTGACCACTACCCTGGTACTGTGGAATCCTACTGCGGTATCGTCGGGTAGGAATGCCTTTATCATAATGCCCACATCAGCAGATGGGAGTCTCATGGGTAAAATATATGAAAATCTTTCGTACAGACTCTCTCCTGCCTTTAGGAATATTGCAGGGAAATTTACTTCGTCATATACAGTCTGAGGATTACCTTCGGTATCGTAGTCTCCTACCAGATACAGTCTATAGTACAGAGAAGTTATGTCGTAATTCCCTAGATTGTCGATAAGGAATGATCCATTTATGTTGGCGCCCAGGACTATGGGATCAGTCTCGATTGCCACACTAGATATGTACACATCTGGTCGTGAACTGCCAGTTGGATCCTGCGGCGCAGTAGATGTAGCGACAGTCTGCGCAGAAGAAATATTAAATGAAACAAAACAAATTAATAAAAGAACAATGTTGTAAATAAATTTTTTCATATTTTTATACTTATAATCATATCACGAAGAAAAATTCTACACATCAAAAAAGCGCAGTTGGCCTCCGGCCAACTGCGCTTTTATTTCCACTTTAATTAGTCTTTCTTGCAGTAATTTAATGCAACGTATGGATCCATAATAGCGAATTGAGTTTGTGCTACAAGGGTACCTGCAGAGTTATAAACTCCGGACTCACTCTTGGTCAGTGGCTCTTGTTTTATATAATCATCATTTCCACTATCTTTTCCTTGAGGATTAGAACCACCTCCGAATGTGTTACCATCTATCTTGTGACGGTGTGGTGGAAGATTGTTTACACTTATTAACCTTTCTTCATTTCCACCCCTGTCACCCAGAGCTCTGGTGGTAACAGATCCAGCGTAGTCACCTGTTCCCATACCTATAATGTTTCTACCATTAGCTGGTGTGTAGTGAGTCCAGTTGGCTGGGCACGCTCCGTCAAATGCAACTACCGCACCAGATGGCATCCCGTCTCCACCACCACTCGGGGTAGTGGTGCATATTGTATCATCGTAGTTACAGTACCTCCTAGCAGAAATAGTTCCATCAGCAGTTATTCTTTTTATTGTTGCAAGTGATGATACAAAAGGATTATCATCAATAATTACCTGATCTCTAGCGAATAGCTTGCCTGTAAATATATCCGTAGCGCTTATATTTCCAGTTTCCAACCCTATAACTGCAGGCCCGGTCAACGTTGTTGTTAGCTTATTTACAGTTAGGTTACCCGACTTTACCTGTGCGGCTGGACCAGTGTTTATAGGTGGAGCGACGTTCCCTCCTGGTGGAGCTGCGTTCGGCTCGCTCCACTGTGCAGACGCTGTTACTATCGTAAACAGGACCACCATCATTACTATTGCAGACTTTATATATTGAATCATGTTTGTTAACTTAATTTGTAATCTACTCTACATTTGCACTGGCACGAATCAGTGCTTGGATTTCTTCTTGTGTAAATTGAGTCGTGGTACCTGTTGAATTTCCTTCTATAAATAGCTTTCTTTCCGCCTCTGTAATAGGGGGTGTACTTGAAGCGTACCTTAGCAACTCCCGTATTTCCTTGTCTGAGTATGGGTTTGATCTATACATAGTATCATCTGCTTCAGGCTCCACTCTGTACTCCACATACATCCAACCGGCGATCATGAGTAGGATGATGAAAGAAATACCCAACACAGCTAGTTCCCGGGCAGCACCTTTAGCATAATTTTTTTTCCTTGGTTGAGTTTTCAATTTAGTTGATTTGGTTTTAATTTTTTTCAATTTAACTAAATTGTACTAGCGAAAGTATAGTGTAGCAACAATGTTATACACAGCTCTACATCCCATTCATCCTATCCACACTCAACCTATCTAGAATCCCCGTTGGGTATAGATTGTTTTTTATTTGCCATTTCTTTAGAGCTGCTGATGTAGCAGGGCCGAAGTACTTGCCTTCTCTACCTGGAGAACCTTCACCTACAGGCATGACTATGAAGCCATTGTTGTTGAGGAACTTCTGTAGA
>JANNXY010000027.1:0-13785 GCA_031409775.1 bacterium
CCGAGGCGCATTGTATCACTTCCCCACGCAATCGGGGCGTACGGAGAGGTTCAGAGCCACCACGCGCTCCGCGCGTGCGATTAGTAGCTTTCGTCAGGGTTCAATTCAAAATACATTCGAACTTCGTTCAATACACACCGCTTGAACACCGTGAAAGCGGAACGAGCCGTGCTGGGTGGCACGGCGTGGGAGATTCGAAAGCCGGAACAGCTCGGCTGCGAGGCGGGGTAGCGGAATCCGCCAGCCGGCGGATATCCGTGACCGAATCCCCGTCTCCGCATAATCCCCTTGCAAATTTCTCACACAGGAGTACATTGAATATAAATGAAAATAGCTCTGTCTCTATCTAATCTCTTAATTGTGTTGGAGGGATTGTGGGAAGGAATTGTAGATTTCATCAAAGGCAACAAGGAAGCCGATTAGCCTGCCAAGTTATTGTTGGGCTTTTTTTATGTATAATAAGCCAATGAATTTCAAACTCGAAGAAATAGCTCGAGTAAGTGAGGGCCATAGAGCAGCGCTAAAGAAACTCAAGATTTCTACAGTACTAGACCTGCTCTACTACTTCCCCGTCCGCTATGGTGACACGAGCACCGCAACAACTATTGATAAGCTAGTGAGTGGAGCGCATGTTGCAATATTTGGAAGAATTATAAAAGCATCTACCAAGAAAGCATTCCGAAGTAACATGCCCATGGCAGAAGCAGTGGTAGAAGACGATACCGGCAAGGTCAAATGTATATGGTTCAACCAAGCCTACATCGCCAAGATGTATACAGAAGGTAGTCTAGTCAAGATCGAGGGAGTGATTTCTGCAAGAGGTAAAGACAAAGATGAACTATATTTCTCCAACCCCCACATCGAGTCCGTCGCCAGAGTCCCTGATGCAATAGGTGATTCATTATTTGTAGATGGTGGAAAGGAATCAGAGCCTCCCTACCCGATCTATAGAGAAAGCAAAGGTATCACATCCAACTGGATCTATCATACTCTACAGAAAATATTCAAAGATGAGAATTATGAGAAGCTACAGGATCCGATACCGGAATCAATTCTTACCAAATATAATTTACCAAGCCTGAAAACCGCTTTGGTATGGATTCATGCTCCGAGGAATCTCAAACATGCCGAAGCGGCTCGCAAGAGATTTGCATTCGAAGAAATATTCCTACTCCAGCTCGAGCGTCAGATGGAGCGTAATGCAGTGATGCAATTCAAGCCTTATGTAGTAGATATCCCACAGGAAACTATAGATACATTTACTAGCAAATTCCCTTTTGAACTAACCGACGGTCAGAGGAAAGCCATTACAGATATATTGCGCGACTTCAAGTCCGGCCATCCCATGTCCCGACTCCTGCATGGTGATGTGGGTAGTGGTAAAACTGCTGTAGCTGCAGCCACAACTTACGCACTCACTATGACCCGCCCCATGAAGGACCGTGACACTCGTCAGTCATTTGGTCATCTACAAACCGCGTATATGGTACCCACAGAGATCCTAGCGAAACAGCACTTCGATTCTTTTATCAAATTCTTCCAGCATTTACCTATCAACATCGGCCTCATCACTGGGTCTGGCTGTAGGAAATTCCCTTCGAAAGTTTCTAGCAACTTCCGCAATGGAAACAATGGCTCGACTGAAATCTCCCGGAACCAGCTGCTCAAATGGGTTGCAAATGGTGAGATACCTATACTTATCGGTACGCACGCACTAATCCAGAAATCTGTGATATGGAAGCACCTAGGTTATGTAGTTATAGACGAGCAGCACAGGTTCGGTACAGCTCAGAGGAAGAAGCTTGTTCGCAAAGATAATTCATTTATGCCTCATCTACTGTCGATGACCGCAACGCCTATCCCCCGCACGCTCGCGCTCACGTTCTATGGCGACCTCGACCTCACAGTACTAGACGAGATGCCCCACGGTCGCAAGAAAGTGATAACAGGAATAGTATTACCCAAACACCGCGAAGAAGTATACGAAAAGATCCGCAAAGAAATCCAAGCCGGTCGCCAAGCCTACGTAATCTGCCCCAGGATCGACGAAGCAGACGCAGACAAGTCAGGCTCGCTCAAGCTCAGAAGTGCTGTCGAGGAAATGAAGAGGCTCAAACGCGATGTGTTCCCTGAATACAATCTAGATGTAATGCATAGTAAAATGACACCCAAAGAAAAGGACCTAGCGATGAAGAAGTTCTCCTCGGGGGCTACACACATTCTCGTATCTACTTCTGTTGTAGAGGTGGGAGTGAGCGTAGAGAACGCTACCGTGATGCTCATCGAGGGTGCAGAGAGGTTCGGTCTGGCACAGCTCCACCAACTACGCGGTCGTGTGGTACGATCGAACCACCAGGCATACTGCTATGTACTCGCTGAGAATAATTCTGATAAGACAGTGGAGAGACTGAAGGCACTATCTACCGCCAAGAACGGCTTCGAGCTCGCTGAATACGATCTAGCTCTGCGTGGCGCTGGGGCGCTCACTGGTGACAAGCAATGGGGTATCACAGACATTGGTATGGAGGCGATACGTAACCTGAGACTCGTTGAGTCTGCCCGTACGGAGGCCAAGATGATCTTACAGTCTGATCCAGACCTCGCCACTCATCCCCTACTACAAAAGGAACTAGATTCCCGTGGATTATCGCATTTCGAGTAGACCTCTTCACTTTATCCCAATATAAAGCTAATATGTAACCACCGCACGCATAGCTCAGTTGGTAGAGCAGGCGTCTTATACACGCCCGGTCCTAGGTTCGAGTCCTAGTGCGTGCACATTGACAATTTCCCCAATTTCATGTAAATATAGATACAGAATAAAAAGATACAACCATATCCAAAACATAGTAAATTGACATAGAAACCTTCACCCACAATAACAATGAAGCCACAATTCATCATCGTAGCTATTTGGAGCATCTTGCTCTGTCTGCTACCAGGTACATCTAATGCCGAAATCGGCGTGATCAAGTCTGATAGGGATTCCTACGAAGGATACATCCTATCCATTGCCAGGAAAAATAGAGTCGCAAAACCTTTAGGGACAATCAAGAAATCAGTCGAGGCTCAACCAGAAATTCGTACCACAATCGCGCACAAAGGTGACAAATTCGAATACAAATTCGACGGCAATATCTACACTATCACATTGGAAAAACAAGTGATTTATGGGCCAGTAGAAGCACCGAAGTTAGAAAAATTACAGAGAGCAGATATCGCACCCCCTCTCGTAGTCCAAACATTACCAGTTGAAATAGGAACGACAGAACCCACCCTAACCGAACCAGAAATTCTCAAATCTAAAACTTCACCAACGGTATCAACAAGAGCGATCGAAATAACGATGTCGCCACAAAAACCTCCCTCTCCGTCAAAAATCAGCGCAATACAGATAGTAAAACCTACACCAAAAACCTTGACCAAACCCTCCTATCATCCACCAGCTAGAGATCACGCATACCAACAACATGGATCCGTCACATATTTAATGACATGGGCGGGAATAATAACTTCCTTAATAGGTTCTGCGATAGGATGGTACACAAAACCCTGGAAAAATCTATGCATTGAATGGGCTCAAAAAGTATCTAGTGAGTAAGCCCTGCGCAAATAAATTGCGTGGGGATTTTTAATTAATGAATCGAAATAACTTCGTCTGTATCATCACGATACACATGTACCCCGTCCTGAAGTGATGCTTCTATCTCTATTGTATAATGCCCTACACCCAGATTAGAAATATTTACAGAGGCAGAACCTGTATTAGGTGTTCCATTTACGAGAATCATCTTGCTCGGGGAGATAGTCTTGCGACCTGCAGGATATGTGACCTTCCTCGCATATATCGTGACAGATGCAGTCTCTGGAATTCCCGAAGTCTCCCAACTAACAGTGTTTCTTGGTATCGCAATATACCACCTAGAATCTGCATTTGGTGACTTCACTTTTATGGTAGGTGACGTTACTGTTGTAGGACTTGTTACAGTATCTGACCATGCAGCTCGAGCAATAGTGAATTCATCGCTCGAATCGCGAATAAGATAAGAATCCTTTACAGCGCTTACGTTGAGTATGTATTTACCTGCTGGGATGCCGGCAAGTTTGGAAGCCTTTACAACCATAGCACTGTCGTTATTTTCTTTGCTTGCTACAGGATAAGTCTGGCGAGTTTCGGTACTAATGAGCGAGAAATTAAGCTTGATATCTGTATTTCCATTGGTAGTCCAAAGTATCATCTGGTCCTCACCACGAGTCCAACCTGACGGAGTAATGATGCTAACAAATGGGAGTGTGCTGGTCGCTAGGGGTGTCGTACTGGCTCGTGCAGTGATCAGTATCGGGTAGTCCGCAGTATCTGTGATGCGACGCGCATTACCATCAGGCGAAACTCTGGCAACTAAGTTGAAGTAGCCTCGGGGTAAATTGCGAGGAATAGTGACGCGGAAATTGGTAGTGCTCCCTGTAAATTTAGCAGAATCGAGTAGCACTGTTAGTGGTAAGTTGGTTCTAGTATCGATAAGTGCGCGAGTAGAGGTGCTCGAAGTTGATACAAGTGTTAGATTGATCGGTAAGTCCTTCATCTTAGATCCCGCCACGCTTACTTTGTAGGTTTCACCTGCTTTCCAGACTATACCCTGACGATTAGGGGTAATGATTTGGATTTGCGAGCTAGTTGCGGCACAAGTTACAACTGGTAAGGCCATGATGCTCATGGCAACTACAGCCATAAGTCTTTTTAAATTTGTATATTCCATATAGACACTATAACATATTTTATGTCTGATGTTCAATGTCCTGCTTCTTCTTTAGGGCTATGCCGTGCGCAATGATGATGCTTTCGTATTCGTCCCTCTCTATCGTCTCAGCTTCTACCAATCGCTTGGTGATAGCAACCAAAGCAGCTTTATGGGTAGCAATGACTTCGGTGGCTCTAGAAATCCCCTGATCTATAAGCTTCTTCACCTCCTCATCTACTTGGGCACTTAGCCTTTCTGACAGCGAATTATCTTCGACACCTTTCCCAAACATCGCTTTCCCACCGCTACCTTCTAATGCCACAGGACCGATCACATCTGACATACCGAACCTAGTAACCATGTCGCGAGCTAGAGCCGATACGACTTGCAAGTCATTTGATGGTCCGGTGGTGATATCTCCAAATATCATTTTCTCTGTCACATAACCTCCGAGAGTCACGGCGATGTCATCGAGAAACTCCTTGCGACTCTGCATTTTTCGATCATCAAGCGGCAAATGAAGTGTGTACCCTGCAGCTCGTCCACGGGCTATTATAGAAATCTTGTGCACTGGGTCTGCGTATGGCAGTACTGATGCGACTATCGCATGACCTGCTTCGTGGTAGGCCGTGATCTCCTTTTCCTTTTTTGAAAGTACATGGCTCTTGCGCTCGGGACCGAGCATAACCTTTTCTATCGAGCGTATTAAATCATACTGGGCGAGCTTGGTACGGTCTTCACGAGCTGCGAGAATCGCAGCTTCGTTCATAAGTGAGTATAGATCCGCTCCAGAGAATCCAGGAGTTCGTTCAGCTATCACCTTGATGCGGACATCTTCACCCAGAGGCTTACCCTTGCTCTGAACCTCAAGTATAGCCTCGCGATCGCCTCTATCTGGTAAGTCTATGGTCACTCTTCGGTCGAACCTACCGGGACGAAGTATGGCAGGATCGAGCACGTCTGGTCTGTTGGTAGCTGCCATCACGATCACTTTCTCGGTAGGCTCGAAGCCATCCATTTCGACGAGTATCTGGTTCAGCGTCTGTTCTCTCTCGTCATTGCCTCCACCCATACCAGCCCCACGTGTCCGTCCGACTGCGTCTATCTCATCGATAAATATAATAGCTGGGGCACTCTGCTTGGCAAGCATAAACAGATCCCGCACACGTGATGCTCCGACACCTACAAACATCTCGACGAATTCTGATCCAGAGATAGAGAAGAACGCCACACCCGCCTCTCCAGCAGTGGCGCGAGCGAGCAAGGTCTTGCCTGTTCCTGGTGCGCCCATAAGGAGGATGCCCTTTGGAATACTGGCACCGATATCTAGAAACTTCTTGGGGTTTTTCAGAAAGTCTACAATTTCGGAAAGCTCTTCTTTGGCTTCCTTGGCCCCCGCCACGTCTGCAAATGTTACTCGTTGTTTCTTGTCGCCCGGCGATATCATGCGGGCTTTGCTCTGGCCAAACGTGAGAGCCTGCATCCCAGAGCCCTTTACCTGTCTAGTGAGGTACCAGATAAAAAATCCCACAAAGAGTAGTGGTAACAGAAACGGCAAGAGCGCTCCTATCCAATAAATAAACCCTGAAGGCTCTTTGATCTCAATGTTGATCCCTGTAAGCATCTCTGGGGCTACACCGTAGTTTGATAATGTATCAGTAATCGAGCTCTCGACTTCTTTCTTGGAAATACCAACAACAGAGCTTGTTGCTCCAGAGAGAGGCTTGTAGGTGATCTCTAGCTTCTCGCCCTCGACAGATATTTTCTCTACCAAGCCGGATTTAATGTCAGTTGCCAGAGCAGATAGCGAGACGTCTTTAGTCTCCTTTATCCTGTTTTCAAATATAGAAAATACAGCCAATATCAAAACAAGTACCAGAAGCGCGTTGATTATCGTCTTCCATATCCCCTGCCCTGGCATATTATTTTTTGCTTTAGACTTATCTTTCATTTTATTTCTTCTATTTTACTTTTTGCAATTTTTTTAAATTCATCTCCAACACTCTGCAAGTCAACAATATCTATACTATAAAGGCTTGGTATTGCATCGATTCTAGACTTTATCTTGTACATAATGTCTTTCGGTACTAAATCCGGTCCATCAAAACCAACATCCAAGTCAGAAGTTTTGGAATAATTACCCACAATCCTAGAACCGAAAAAGAATGCGCTATAATCACCCGATTTCAACTCCTCCTTTATAATTTCTCTTACTTGTTCTTTTACTTCTTCAATTTCCATAGTAAATTTTCTAAACTTAAGGCAATGCCGGGTAATTCTCCTATCACGTTCTCCGCAAATGTTTCGTCATATGCATGCGAAGTCTCATTTCTCATATCTGTCATCGTAAGCCAGATAGAATCATTTTCTATAATCCCTTGCTTGAATGCTTCTTGGAATACCTTTTTTGGAGAATTCGCCTCGACTCCGTATTCAGCACGAAGCACTTCCTTGAGTGCTTTCCAGCATAGATCGAAAGATATCTCAAACCTCTGAATGGCTGAGTCACGAAAAATAACCCTGTTCTCGCCGGAAGTTTCGATCTTTTCAAGTACCTCCTTGAGATTGTTTACAGTTTTTTCAAATTGATTTATTTGGGCCTGATCTTTGGTCATAATTACCATATTATCATTATTTAAAGCTTTTTTCCACAAAAGAAAAAGCGCGCAACCGGGGAGGTCTGCGCGCTTTATTTGAAACCTTAACCAAAAAATCACAATCCCAACTTTTCAAAAGCACTTTCCATGCCTCCGCCCAGCGGTTTTTTCTCCCCTACCGGAGTCGCTGTACAGACCACGTAGTCCTTACCCTCATATTGAAACCTCTTGGACTCCGGATGTCTCACTTTGGTATAAGTGTATGGTTTTCCTACTTCGGGCTCAAAGCCTTTGGTAGGAAAAGTGATGTCTGGCCATGAAACTACGGCCATTTCACCACTATCTAATTTCCTAAAAAATGCACTGATCTCTTTCATGTATTTGTTGATTTGGATTGATTGTTGAACTAGAGCTAACTAAAACAGTACACTATTGATTACAGAAAGTCAATAGTAGCGACTGTGCCCTATTTTGCTAGTATTTAGCTATGTCACTTATAAGCAACGGCAAGGCAACATTTAACTACGAAGTAATCGAGAAATACGAAGCAGGTATCGAGCTTCTTGGGCTAGAAGTGAAATCCATACGTGGGAAACACGGCTCGCTCGACGGAGCTTATGTGAAATTCCGCGGCAGCGAGCTCTACCTCGTCGGAGCCGACATACCGCCCTACCAGGCCGGCAATACCCCCGCAGGCTACGACAGGCACCGCGATCGGCGGATCCTTGTAAGAAGAGGTCAGGCATTGGGTCTAAGACAGAAGACCGAATCAGATGGTTTGACACTTATCCCTATCGCGTTGTATAATAAGGCAAGTAAGGTGAAGGTCGAAATAGCTCTAGCTAAAGGCAAGAAGAAATTCGACAAGCGCGAAGCAATCAAACGTCGAGAAGACTCGCGCGAGATCCACCGTACGATCAAAGGCTATATCATCAAAAAATCATAAATTATTTGATGATCGCCCGATTTTCATTCATAATTAAATTATGAATGAAAATTTAGGGAGAACGTTGAAAATTTAATAATTGCACATGTCCTATTTTGTGTATATTTTAATCAGTACTAAAACTCATAACCTTTATGTAGGTTGTACAAAAAGTATTGAAGATAGATTAAAAGCCCATAACTCTGGAAAAGTTTACTCCACAAAACTGAAACGTCCTTGGGAGTTACTCTATCTCGAAAAAATAGAAGATAAAGGTGAAGCTTTTAATCGAGAAAGGTTTTTAAAAACTTTATGGAGTGCTCGCTTCAAAGCTAAACTAAAGAAAGAATATATACAAAATAGGTCGTGTGCAATTGGGGCTACATCGAAATCATCAGATGGTTTCGATCGCCCGAACATTTTGTCTGACAAAATGTTTTAGGGGGTGCCAGGCATCGACAATAGGATCCGCATTTGTGTGCAGAGCAGAGCTCTCGTGACTCTATAAACCGCGAGGCACCTAAGTGCTAAAACTTCAGTTAAGTCACCTTGGTTTACCAAGGCAGATTTCAACTTCGCTTACGCTAACGCCTAACCGACATCATTTGTCTCTATTCTCTATAAAGGCAAATGGTGACATAAACCATAGAGACCGCTCTCGGCTGTCGTTTCAAGCCAAGAGTTGAAAAAAGAAACTCGGTCAATAAGTATGTTGAAAGGTATATAGCTTACTGATTTAAATCTTCAATCTTTCTACGCTCTGTAGACTCACTCTTGCTACCCTGTTGCACGCGAGTTCAATTCTCGCCACTTCCACATCCATTGAAATTGAGACATCAAAAGTCTCGAAAACCCTTAAGGGAAGGGACAAAATAGCGGTTCCAAAGCCGCTATTTTTGCTATATGAGATATTTGTATGGAAAACAAGCTTTAGAATAAGCCTTTTTAGGTTTAAATCACCATCTTCCCATACCTTGTAAGGGTTTTTCAGAACATCGAATACGAAATCAAGAGCCGTTCCAAAATTAATCTCCTTAGATTCAGTGCTAGTAATTTTATCCTTTAGCGCAAGCTCTTCGTTACTCAAATCCTCAATTTGCTTTTCATATATTTCAACCATTTTATTACTTTTGGTTGCCTCAATTCTTTTTACTATAGAGTTGATATCTCTTTCAATACATGCGAGCCTTTGCTCAATTTTAACTCTCTCTGCTCCGAAATTCTTTGCGAGCTCATTCCACATATCCAGTAGAATCTCTCGGGTTAGATTTAGAGTTTGTTGTTTAGGTTTAATTTTCGACAAAATTTCTATAAAATCCTGATGCATTTTGTCTCGGTTTATACTTTTATTCTTTTCGATACAATCCTTTGAAATACAGCGGTAATAAGCGAATCTGCCATTGCTACCAGTGGACCAGCTTGCAGTGAGATTTTTATGACAGCCATCACACTGAACAAACCCTCGTAATGGAAAATCTGCCCTGGTATCATCCCGTGAAAATATCCTCATTTTGCCATTAAGTCTTTCCATTATCTTTTCATGTGTTTCCAAACTTATTAGTGCTTCATGATGTCCTTTTCTCCTCGACACCTCCCAATCGGGGTACTCGATATAGCCAGCATAAATAACACGGACCAAAAGCCGCTTCACTTGTCCAAGATGAACATATTTGGTCCGTTTGCCATGAGTTGGATTTCCGTAGAAATCCTTGCTTTGGAGAAAGTTCTTTACATCCATCTGTTCCTGAAAGCGACCAGAAGCAAAACCCTCGAGGGCTTCTCTAATTATACTTGCGTTAGGTTCGTCGATAGTAAGCAACTGACCGTGTTGCTGATTTTTAAGGCTTATATATCCAGGAGGGTGATAAAAAGGCCAGTACCCTCTTTCAAGCCTCGCCTTTTGCTTTTGTATAACTTGCCTCCTATTCTGCTTTCTTTCTAATTCACCGTGAGCAGCAAAAATTACTTCAATAAAATCGCCTTCGGGTGTATCCTCAAAGTTATAATTAAGGCATTCCACTTTAACATTTCTTACCTTAAATGCAGATCTTAATTTAAGATGAAATTGAACATCGCGCGCAAAGCGTTTTAGATCATCAAATACCACTACATAGGAAACATGAGCTTTGGCATCAACATGCTTTAAAAGCTCCGACATTGCGGGACGATTCATAAAGTCACCTCCACCTGAGAAGCTGTCTTGAAATACTTTTTCAACTTCATAGCCCTTGGACATAGCGTATTCCCTACATCGATGCTCTTGGCTTTCTAGTCCGTGGCCCTGAATTTTTTGTGTGACCGAGGATACTCGACAATATATTAGTGCTTTTGTTTTTGTTTCCATAAATTTAAATACCCTAAAGGGACAGCCCGGTTGACCCAATCCGCTAACTCAGAGAGTTGCAAAGTTGGCAGGCTGTCCCTTTAGGGTACAACCTTGCAACAAAAAAGCCCTGAGCTTAAAGCGGAATATGGGTCAACGTAATCATAATAGCATATTTAGATTAATAATACCTTACGAAGATGCCCTCTCGGTCGAAGATGCCTCTTCATTTAGGGAGGCTCCTTCATACCTATGGGCATCTTCGTCTATTGGTAGCGACCAATTCCAGCCTCCTTTATATGCTATCTTATTTCTTAAGACTTTTAATTTTTCACTTGCTCGTCGCAAAGCTTTATCCTTAACCCTTACTTTTTTTGCTTCTTCATATATTTCTGCTACAAGAACAGGACCATTGGCTAATGTATCTTCCAGGAAACTTACAGCCCAATCCGTTTCAGTACGGTCATCGTTTGAAGTTTGGGCAGTAAGAGCATCGTCTGCGGTTATAGTTACTGGCTCTGTTTCCCAAACAAGCGTAGGCTGGTTATTTTCATTTCCTATGACCGAATAAGCCAATCCAGTCGTGCTTTTTGCAAGATTATTCTTGGCTGGCATAAATAGCCTCCTTTCAGGGTTTTGATTATCCTTTGTAACAATATAGGCAGAGCGTACTGCGGCAATGAATGCCAAGGAGCCCATGGGACGATAGAGTGCACTTGTATTATTCCCACTGTTCTTATTAAGGTGTTGAATTAGAATTATTGCGACCTTACGCCTTGATGCTAACTTAGCAAGTGGTGCA
Source organism: bacterium (assembly GCA_031409775.1). GTDB lineage: Bacteria > Patescibacteriota > Minisyncoccia > Phycocordibacterales > CAIZIN01 > JANNXY01. The sequence continues at coordinate 11,387 of JANNXY010000027.1, forward strand.
AGTAATCCGCGAATATCTGAGTTTTTATGGCTGTCAGTTCCATCCAAATAAGCAGAAATTGGGTCGATAAAAATTAGGCGACAATCCTGTATAGAATCCAGCAATTTATCCAAGGCTAGGATATCCTTTTTTAAAGAGAAGATTGATGTTACTGGATTACCACCTTCATCAGTGTCTTGTACTGCCTGGAGAATGTGAATTTTGCTACAATCTGCACCTGCAGCATCTAATCGAGGACGAATCGTATCAGCAGGGTCATCCTCTGCAGATAATAATAACGCTTCACCCATAAGAGCTGAATCATCGCTAGCCGGCCATTTATATCCCTTTGAAATAGCCGCACACATTGCCGCTGTCAATAAACTTTTTCCCAACCCAGGGTCTCCTGCAATCAAGGACAACTTTCCATAAGCGAAACGTTCAGGCCATAACCAGCTTATAGATTGTGATGGTATATCGGATAAACGAGTCGTCATTGCTTGACGCGGTACATGTTCTTTTCTAAAAGTTTTGTTTGCATTTCCTGTTATATTTTTTTCAAACTTTCTTATTCATATTTATTGCTCAGCCACTTGTAAGCTTCTTTACTGCTAATTTTAAGTGTTTCGGCCGTATAGGTTACAGCATTTCCTTTTGCGGGATAATCGCTACTTGATGTCGCAATATAATTACCGTCTCCCTTACTTCCTTTGAAAGTTGCGGTCATAGTTCCATCGATTATAAGATGACCATCATTGTCAAATTCAGCCATCTGGCCTTTTTCTTTCCATACATCAATTACCACCTGTCGTATATCCAAATTATTGAGGTCTGTTGTTAACTCATTATTCTGCTTTGGCTGAATTTTAGAGATCGATTCGTACCAAAAGAAGTTTTTGAGCTCATCGAGAGTATAAAATTTCTCATTACCCTTTTCCTGAGTAACAAGATAAGGATCAGATTTATGATGATTGTAGCCCGGTATTCTTAATACCCTAGTAACATCCTTCACCGGGTCCCCTGATGAGCCATGCCCTTTTGACCATTCTATGATTCCGTTTATGACGTTTACATACTTCTCTTGGGTTTGCTCGTCCACCCGCTCCTCTTCGAGCCACCAACGAGGCTGTAGACCATTTTTTGTTATCACATATGTAGATGCAGGGCAATAACTATTTATTGCTTCCTTAAGGTGACGCTTCCTTTCTTCACGTTCGTCTTCTGGCAGACTATCTGTATCCTTGCATACGTCTAGATCAGCAAATACCTCGTTGATGTTTGAGAGAAACTCTTTTCGTCTTTTTGTTTTAGCACCGGATGCCTTAAATTGTTCAGGGGTGGCAAAAAATGAATTGGCTGTTTCGAATATACCAAACCCCTTTTCATTTAACTCCTTTAACTTCGCATCATCCCTTTCATCAAAAGTTTGAGGGGCTTTCCCTTTCGCTTTGTCATCGAAACAGACGATTAACTTTGAGCCTTTGTTTCTAATTTCTGTATTTTCCATAAATTAATTGTTAGTTTATTGCTTTGCTAGTCCATCGAGAATCTGGCGTATAAAAGCAGTGAGGCTTTCCCTGATTTCCAATGCCTCCTTGTCGGACATCGCAATGTCCTCCAGTATTTCTTTTACGCGCTCGATACTTATCATGGATAGATAATGCTTAATTGTTAATTCCTTGCTTACCCGCATCTTTCACAGAAGACGATTTCTCCCCTCTGCATTTTTTGAATGTTTTATCCTGACAAACCTGGCATAGACCTGAAATCATAAATTCACGCTTGCTTGGCTCATCCGTGAATTCCTTGAAATCAATTTTCTTTTCGCAGCTACGACAGAGTGTTTCCTTGAAAAATTCATCTCGAATAGGCTGATACACAGCCCCAACGAGTGAGATTAGTTGCTCGAAACACACCAAAGCTTCCTGGTCAGAGATTTTCTTCCCAGTCTTGGCCTCGTAGAGGAGCTTATATTTGTCTACGTATTCTTGTTTGTTAGTCATTGGTAAACCCTCTGTTTGCTTGGAAGATTCGCGAACGCCAATTCTTTGGATCCTCCGAGCAAACAGAGGGCTACAGATTTGGCGTTCGCGATTTATCCAATTAAAAAAGGATGCTCTCATTTTGGCATCCTCTTAATTCCACCGCTGGTGTACTCGTCCTTACCCGACTAAACCCGACTTTTTTTGATATTTGTCGATTTTTTCTCCCATAAGTAGCAACTCTCCTGCATAAGAATCTACAGCCTTTAGGTTTTTTGCTAAGTATCTAATATATGCCTTAGGCCCCTTCCACCTATAACTTGATACATCCTCCATCTATCTGTATACTGTAGGTATGACAACCATAGATAAATACTCTCGTATGCGTCTTTTGTTAAATGAAAAGCAGTGGAGACAGTACCTCGCTACCGAAGCAGA
>JANNXY010000028.1:0-1575 GCA_031409775.1 bacterium
CTTCTATTATAGTATAGCAGTTAGTACTGTCCTTGTTGGATATTCGTCGTGCACAAATAACCGGGTTTGTACAATCATGTAACCATTAAAACGTATGTGATGATGTCATGCATAATGCAACCACAATGAAACATCACACTGTGAAACGTATGTGATGATGTCATGCGTCATGCAACCGCAATGAAACGCAGGGCTGCCTATATATTTAACAAAACATAACGGCAAACACATCGCCTCGCGACAAAATTCAACTAATATTTAATGAAGCAAGACTAGCAGGGCAACCAATACCTAACTAAACATAACGGCAAACATATCACCTTGCGAACCATTGCCCATACTATATAATTTAGCAAGATTGGCAGACTGTCTATATTTAACAAGGCCTGCCTGTCAGGCAGGTGTGACACTGAACCCTTTTTTTATTGGGTGAATTCATCTTCGTGACTATTTACTCTCTAGAATTATTGTGTATGATATTATTATTGTATGTGGATAGGGTGAAAGGTGAATGGCACATTCTAAAGTACACCGCGCGTGCAAAGCTTTCTTCATTCTGTGTTTATGCCTCCGGCGGGCCTCCCGGCGGGCTCCTGCGGAGGGCACTCACACTCAGGCAGTCCCAGAGAATAGAAAGAATCCAGAAGATTCGAGTTTTGAATTTGTTGAAATCTCGATACAGCTGGAGAAGCTTCTGGACCTGAAAGAACTTTGAACGACACGTGGTTTCTAAGTGTTTTTTCAAAAGAAACCAGAAGTAAAGTAAACGTCCTTAATTATACTCTTTTTTAATCGATTTTCTGTTCCATGTGACTATTTCATTACCGTCTTCTAAAGCAGCCACGGATTTTTTGAGTTTCACCTGATCCAGAGGAGCAAGCCCAGACAGTCGCTCGGGGCATTCTCGTACAAACATTCTAACATCTTCAATGGAACGAACACCAAGAGTCAGCAAAGCGTCAGCTACACTTTGGGGAAGCGAATGGTCATCGAGCCACTGACGCATTCGGAATTCCTCTTCTCTGGTTCCGTACGTGGGCTTAAGCACCATCATAACAATGTGAACAGCGTGAATTATCTACATAGAGTGAATGACAATCAAAATAACAGGTCAGAAAGCTCCCTAGCAGAATTCACATTTTCAGCTACGGCCTTGATTCAAGCAAGCTCGCATATGCCTTGGTATGGCCCGTCATCATTGGCATACTATGCAAAATGTCAACAACCAGTCGAGACCGTAGTGCGAGGCGGGTTAGGCTCGGCTTACGCAAGTCAGGTGGCTGGCAGGACATTTTTCCGTACACCTAGACAGACATCAAACCATTAAGACATTCAGTGACCCTATGTGCGAGCCTAAGTGCCAAGTACGCAACCGACAATGCTTCATCCAACACGGAAAATGTTCATCATCCATCACAGGCAACCAGCTGTCATCAAGACCATGGTCAGCCGGCTTGGCTGGGCTCATGGTTACAGCAACACCAACATTACGCACCAACCATGCAGTCAACACTGGTAACACTGGCTCCATCATGGTGAATGTGTCAACATTCACCAATTCATGCTTCACTTACC
>JANNXY010000029.1:0-1616 GCA_031409775.1 bacterium
ATTCATTCTTTTTCGCATTGATTATCAATTGGTTACTGTCACTTTCACGGATTGCCACTATATTATTTCAATTTCACCACGGCACGATTAGAGGGATCGCTTCGGTTGTGGCTATTCAGGGTTAATCCCTGCGGACGCTCCATTTTCGGTTCAATGTTATACACCTGCCCAATTGCGCCTAACACCCGCAGCCCTTGCCAACGGCCCAACTGCATTTACTTTGGCGTTGACAATCGGCTTTATTGTACTTAGAGCAACCACAGGCAGACCCGGAGCCTGATCCCGACCCTCCATTTGGGTCAATTCCGCCACCACAAGCAACGGCAAGGGCCGCAATGAGAACTAAAGAGATGATGCGTTTCATTTTCGTTTGATGTAGGTTTTGTTGCCGTTGCTGTTGATGTAATATCGACCACCACGCGGGCCAGTATTAATCGTTGCCCCGGTAGTCGGCGTACTGTACATCGTACTGGGCGGTTTATCAGAAGAACTGCTCCGAACTCCATAGCTGGGAAAAGGACTGACCATTGGGTACATTATCGTGCGCCGTGCATTCTTGCGGACACCGACCAGGCGGGCGGATGGCCTGCTAATAGCTACCATATACCCTCTCCATTCCACAGATTGCCGACCAGTGACAGTTTGAGTTTGTAGTGGATTATCGCTCGAAATGGTATCACCTGGCATCAGGCTATTAAGCCGACGACTGGAATACAGCCCCTCATAAACCTCAATAGAATCCTCAACCACGTAATAGTGCCGGGTATTGTCCGGCGAGGACGGCTCAGATTTAGATTGCTTTCGGGTACTTGACTCGCCGTAAAGCGGATCGTTTGCCGACCGACGGCGGGACTTTGCCGATTGGCCATCTAACAGTTTCTGCAATTGCTTATTGTCCGCTATGATCTGATGCTGGCTTTTCTTTAACGTTTCCACTTCAGCTACTAACCGCTCGTATTCCGCCCGATCAATACCGGGCGTTGTTTTGCCAGCCGTGCTATAAGTTGGCTTTGGAATAGTTGTTGGTGTGGTGGTGGCTATTGTTTTTTTAGGGCCATATGCAACCCGGTGAGCAATGCGGGAGCAGCCAAAAGCAAACAATAAGAGAAGGATAAATAGGTGCTTCATGGTGTGTCAAATAACAGGCTTTACATTTCTTCCTGGTTGATAATAAGATTTACCATATACAGCCAGTTTAGGCTGTCGGGTGCGCCACTCGGACACCTCTCTGTTTGCAGGGGCAAAAATAGCGGTTTTAATTGGAAGTCTTCTCGTACTGCTTCAGAGATTGCGTTAACTGACTCTCGTATTGATACAGATCGTCCAGCGATTGAATCTCGTACCGTATCTCTTTCTTGTCGTCGCCAATAAAACCAATGTACTTTTTGCCGCCATTGAAATGAAGACGACAGACGGGTTTGCGGTTATTATCGTCCAGCAGTATAGCAAAATAGCTTTGTGCATCCCGGTGAACAAGCCTGCCTGATTCAATATGAGGCCGTAACATGGAACGGACAATATAATAGCCCTCTAATTCTTCGGCGGTTGTCAAAACTATTGGTGCTTTTGCTGTCACTTCTACTGGCTCAGGGGTAATTGCTGGTTGTGGTAATTCA
>JANNXY010000030.1:0-20254 GCA_031409775.1 bacterium
TCCTTTTTGATAATTGATAATACGATTTGAGCTTTCAAATCGCTTCCAAACTTTCTTTTGGTTTTCATACAATTAGTATACCTGATTCTCTAGGGGAGGAGTCTCATAGGGTGGGGTCAGACCAAAACATCTGATAATCCCTGTATTCATGCAATCGCTCTTTCTTTAGTTTGGGACAGAAATCGAAGTGTTTCCGATCCATCCGAGGAAAATGTTGGGTTTCTTACGAGGAAGCTTTTAGAGAGAAATTTTCATTAAATTGGGCTATTCAATACCAACCTGGTATAATTTGGATATGATTCAATCTGAGAAAATGATCGTGCTTGAGCAATTACTCAAACCACTTTATGATCAAAATAAAGAAAAATTACTTTTTCACGGTTGGCACCACATTATCTTTGTTAAAAATAAAACTAGGCTTATTGCTCAAGGAATGAATATAGATTCTCTTATTATCGAGTCAGCTGCTCTTGTTCATGATCTCAATTATATAGTTCGTCCAAATTCAGAACCAGGAGAGGGCAAATCTTTGCGCGAGGAGCATTTAAGTAGAGCTGGATATGACGATCAAGAAATTTCTAGAATAGAAGAAATTGTTAGGGAATCACACACAGCAACTCGCAGTGAGAATATATCAGTAGAAGCAAAAATTTTAAGTGATGCGGATACGCTTTTTAAGTCATTGCCAATTACCCCGATCATATTTGCAAATAAATACATTACTGAAAATAACGTTGATATTGCAAAATTAGCTAAAAAAGTAGTAGATGAGCAAATCCCATTGTTGCAAAAAGATATATACTTCTATACAGATTTTGCAAAGAAGAATTACCTAAAGTGGGCAAAAACAAATCTTGAACTTTGGCAAAATGTACTTGAGTGCCTAGAAGATAAAGATATTCAGCAAACCCTAGAACTCGCTAAGTCTGGAATATAGATCGTAGCATCATTTATACGCTCAAAGACAGTTCTAACTAAGTGCTTCGCCTTACCCACGACGGCACCCACTTTATTTGCTATAATCCCTCGATGAAAGAAGATCAAGAATTCTATGTCGGACAGAAGGCATTTATTGAAAAGGATGGGGGTATTTTGGTATTGAATAATCCTAGTGAAGGCTTGGATTTTCCTGGGGGCAAGGTTCAGATCGGGGAGACTGATTTCGTGGAAGCCTTGAAAAGGGAAGTGAGAGAAGAAACTAGTCTGGAAATTGAAGTGGGGATTCCCTTTGTCACTTGGTACAATGAATTTCCCATGCATCATCGCAATGTTGGCAAGAAAGTTTTCTTGGTGGGATACCGCTGTAAATATGTTTCTGGAGAGATAATTCTGTCGCATGAGCATGATAAATTTGAATGGGTAAATAAAGATAACTATAAAACAGTGGGTGATGGATCTGAATTTTTCTGTGCACTAGAAAGGTATTTTAAAATATAGTTAACAACCTCATCGGTCCCTAAGTCCATTTTTATATTTCCCGCAAATAGTTTATAATTATATTATTATGTTGCTCGAAGGAAGACCCAATAGACAAATAAGCCAAGAAGCTATAAAAAAGGCAGAGAAATTCTATCGCATGTATCAGATGTTTGCTTTGCAAACGATCACCGGCCTTGCTCATGATGAATTCGAAACATTTGCTGTAGAGAAATTTAATAAAGATTTTGGACAGAAAATGTCTGAAGTAGCCGAAGAAGAAATTGCAGGGTTTATGATTGACTATAATATCCTGGATTCATCAGACGAAGAAGTAGAAGACACTCTCCACAAACATCATGATGAGGTTGTTGGAAGGATTGCTTCGAGGATCAAATTCTATCCCAACCATAATGACATTGCACACAGCTCAGTAGAAATTGACGGTAAGATGTATTAAATGAAAAAAATCATCAAAGTTAACGACAAAATGCAGAGGGGTTATGAATACGAGCTCACAGAACCAGCGGGGAAGAATTTCGATCCCAAGTTCAAACCGGAGCTCAGTCCACAAGAAATGCTCGAGCTTGGCGTGTTCGGAGGCAAATACATGACAGATTGTAGGGATGAATTTCCCAAGTCGTGGTTTGCCAAAGCCAAACTATCCCCTGATAGATATGACAAGTCTATAAACTATTTCGGAGTACGTGCTTCACAGAGTCTCGCCGAGTGGCGCCGCAAGGGGTGGATAAACAAGCACGATCCGCGCGGCTGGTTCCAGTGGTATTGTCGTTACTATCTGGGTCGCAGAATCCCAGAGGAAGATAAGCGTCAGATCAAACGCTGGTTCATGATGCGGCGGCATTTGGGCCAGATCGTCGCCAAATGCCGCCAGGGTGACATGTCCTGCAACACTCGCCAGAGGCAAGCTCTACTGCATTGGGCGTATGATAGTAGGAAAGTTTAAATAAAAAACCGAGGACTATCGGGGTTTGAGGAAGTCCAAGGTTGATCCGGCAAATGTAGGCAGAACCGTTTCCGGGGCAGTTATCCGAAGTGGTGATTTCTTTGGGCTGGGCGGCTCTTCTTTTCTGGGTTCCTTTGGATCTCTATAGAGCCCATTAGGATCTTGATAGTTTGGATCTAATTCCTTTAAGATCTCATGGCGCGTGCGCTCGATGTCCACCTCGAGATTTTTCAGCACCCGGGCGGCCACCCCTTCACCCTCGCGCAGCAGGCCGAGCAGAATGTGCTCGGTGCCGACGTACGAGTGATTGAGCGACTTCGCTTCTTTGCCCGCGAGGGCGAGCACTTTCTTCACGCGCGGCGTGTAGGGAATGTTGCCCACCATCTTCGTTTCGTGACCGCTGCCGACTTGCTTCTCGACTTCCATCCGGACGGTCTCGAGATCGAGCCCCATCTTTTGAAGCACATTGATCGCGACCCCCTGGCCGAGCTTGATGAGCCCGAGGAGCAGATGCTCCGTGCCCACGTAATTGTGGTTGAAGCGATCAGACTCCTTCCTTGCGAGAGTCAGGACCTGTTGCGCGCGTGGTGTGAAGTTATTTGTCATGATATTTGATTGGTTTTAGTTTCAATGTATCTAAATGCAATATTAAGCATTTATGAAATTATGTCAAGCTTGATGGTAAGTTTAACTTAAGATAAACTTTATTTATGAAAACAAAGATCAAGTCAAACATAATAGGGTTCAAGGAATTCAGGGAGAGTTCTGCTAAATATATTTCTCGCATAGAGAATGGTGAGTCCTTTACTGTACTGCGACGCTCTGAGCCAATATTCAAACTTTCTCCTGTTGACGATGAAGACGTTTGGGAAACAGTTGTAGACTTCACCGAAATTGATCCCGAAGGCGTTTCCGCAAAGAAAGTATTACAGGCTCTAAGGAAAAGGAATGGATCGAATTAATAAAGTAATACAGAAGATTCCAACCAAGGAAAGTGATAAGATTGGAGAGGTGATCGAAAGGTTGACCAAAGGAGATTTAAATAATTTAGAAATAAAGAAACTTCGAGGTCATGATAGTATTTATAGAGTAAGAGTAGGGAAGTATAGAATAATTTATAAAACTGGAAGGGAAATAAAGTTGCTAGAAATTTCGAAAAGAAATGACAGTACTTATAGTAATTATTAGTTTAAAATATTTACCATGAACAATATCAAAGAAATCGCATTTACATGTTACCCAGTGCTCGATATGGATCGTGCACGCAAATTCTACGAAGGAATAATAGGGCTCAAGCCTGATTCGGAGCCAATAGCAGGGGAAGGCGGCAGTATGTGGATCGAATACACGATAGCTGGTGGGACATTCTCACTTGGCAGGATGGATGGGTTTGTACCTAGCAAAGACGGTGCATCGATAGGGCTAGAAGTAGAAGATCTAGATGCGATGGTAAAGAAGCTTCGGGACAATGGCGTGAAGTTTATATTCGAACCCATGGAGACACCAGTCTGTCACATGGCGATAGTAGAAGACACCGAAGGTAATGCACTCATTGTTCACAAGAGAAAGTAATACTGATATAATTTATCCATGAGTTTATACATCACCTTGTTTGCGATAGTTATATTGGCGGGAGTGTCTGTTACTTCGATAGGAGGCGTTGGTAATGTTGACGATCAGCGTGCGAGTTCTATCGAATCCGTGAGCAACATAGTTCAGGAATTAGAGCCGGAAGTTATAACTCCAGAGGCAGAGGAGCCGGCAGAACCTACCCAGAGTATATCTGACGAGAGACAGGTAGAGATCTACAACGAGAACGAGCTCCGTATCGAGGCCAGGAGGATACAGACAGAGATCTACAACAAGAAAATAGATATGATCAACGCCATGATAGAGGAGAGGAAGTCCGACGGCGATGGTTACGATGATCTAGAAATGAACAAGCTAGAGCTGTATTATGAATATAGAAATGCTACTATATAGCTATATTAGCTTAAAATAATTTTATGTTACAAGGATTCAAACAGTTTATATTACGTGGCAATGTGGTGGACCTAGCGGTGGGAGTCGTTATCGGTAGTGCATTCGGAGCCGTGGTCAATGCTCTTGTTGCAGACCTGCTCACACCACTTATCGGTGCAATAGCCAAAGTCCCTGACTTCTCTGGACTAGTACTTACAATAAACGGAAGTATGTTTAGCTATGGGCACTTTATAAATGCCCTAATCTCATTTGTTCTAGTTGCTGCTGCTATATATTTCTTCGTAGTCACACCTATCAATGCTCTCATCGCAAGGACCAAGAAAGAAGAAAAGCCAGCAGATCCTACCAGCAAGAAATGCTCAGAGTGTCTATCAGAGATCCCTCTCGCAGCTCGCAAATGCGCACATTGTACTACTACGCTAGGTTAGACTTCTCCTCCAGTTATCCAGCACCACTGCTGTCGCGATAGCGGCATTGAGTGACTCTGCACCACCGAATCGTGGGATGGTGAGTTTCCTCTTTATAAACTGGCTGATGTGTTTGCTCACGCCGTTTGACTCATTGCCGATGACGAGTATGCCGGATTTGGGTAGGTCTGTCGTGTGGATGTTTTCACCATTTAGATAAGTTCCGAATACTGGGACAGGGGAGTTCGACAGGTAGTCTGCGAGGTTGGTGTATATGACTCTGGTGCGTAGGAATGACCCCATAGATCCCGCGATAGCCTTGGGGTTGTATATGTCTGTGGTGTCGTCGGATGCGATGATAGTGTCTATTCCGTACCAGTCTGCGATTCTCACTAGTGTACCGAGGTTTCCTGGGTCACGGATCCCGTCTAGAGCGATCGTGATGCCTTTACTATATGTAGCTTCTGCTAATTCTGGCTGCTTGACTATGGCTATAGCAGATATGTTGTGCTCGAGCGATGACATCTTCTTTACCTCACCTTCGTGTATGGGGCTTATAGGGCAGCCGGGCTTCTCTAGCTTGCCTCGGTAGTCGTTCCAGAATGCCTCGGATACGACTAGGTGCTCTATATGTAGGTTCGAGTCCAGAAGCTCCAGGACACTTGTGGCGCCCTCTACTAGGAATAAGCCTTTCTCTGTACGGTGCTTCTTTTCCTTTAGTTTCTCTATTAGGTTTACAGGCAGGGGTATTTTCTTGTCCATACTTTTATTGGTTATATTGGCATGATACAATGGTTGGATGAAAAAAGAAACCATAATCATTACATCGATAGCGCTAGTCTTCTTTATTGGGTTCGGATTCCTTATTTACAAAGCACCATCGTTCAATGCTCCCAAGCAGGTAGAGACAGCTACTCTGGTCAAGTCTGGCAGCCGTATGACAGGCAGCATCACTGCCAAAGTCCAGGTTGTCGAGTTCGGTGACTTCGAATGCCCAGCGTGTGCGCAGGTACATCCGATGGTCAAGTCGGTTCTAGCGGAGTACGAGGGTAACCCAGATGTGAATTTCGTATTTAGGAATTTCCCATTGCCACAGCACTCACGAGCGGTAGTAGCAGCCGAGGCGGCCGAGGCTGCAGGGGATCAGGGCAAGTATTTCGAAATGTTTGACCTACTGTATACTGGCCAGAATGAGTGGGTAGAAGCAGAGGATCCGATGACAGTGTTTACTAGCTACGCTACTTCTATTGGGCTCGATCTAGCCAAATTTAATTCAGATATGGAATCTCACAAGCATGCTCCGAAGATCAATGCAGATAAAGTTGATGGCAACACCATACCTATCCAACACACCCCTACGATATTTGTAAATGGTTCAGAGGTTACCAATCTCGCGAACGATGGACTCAAGTCAGCTATCGACTCTAGCCTCAATAAATAAACCATGCCTATGAGGAGGCATTTGAAGCATCTATCGGCAATAGCACTCGTTGTAGGATTCATCATAGACAGCCTCACTCTACGCAGGGTAGATCTGCTCGCAGAGAATCTAGCACTTATCACTTATATACTCGTGATAGGTGTATGTGTAGTGTTGGCCAACTTCCGCAACAGACCTTGGGTGATGTATGTTATGCAGTTTGCGATTGGAGGACTATTTAGTGCATTTCTCATATTCTATAGCAGGTCCGCATCGATACTCTCTAGCTGGCCGTTCCTGCTCATACTACTCGGACAGATGATAGCCAACGAAGTATTGGCAGACAAATACGACAGACTTGTCCTCCAGATCGGAATATTTTTCTTTTCGATTTTCTCTTATCTGATATTTGTGCTGCCTATTGTGCTCGGTCATATTGGAAACGGAGTTTTCTTGCTCAGTGGTCTCGCGAGTTTGGTATTGATATATCTATTTATCATCCTGCTTGGCAAATTTACTGCCAAACCTGACTTGCGGGATTATAGGAGCACTGCCCGCAGAGAAATAAGGTATACAGTCCTCGGTGTATATTTCCTCATCAACGTACTCTACTTTACCAACATTATCCCGCCCATTCCGCTATCGCTCCAAGAGATCGGGGTGTACAACAGTGTATCGAGGAGATCTGATGGATCATATGCATTGGTTAGAAGTACAGAGAGGCCTCGCTTCTGGGATCTGGGTGGTGATGAGATATCGGTAGATCCGGGCAAGCCGGTGTATGTGTTCAGTGCGGTGTTCGCCCCAACCAAGATCGATACAGACATAGTACACGAGTGGCTGTGGTTCGATGAAGTAACAGACAGGTGGACTGTGGCGAGCAAGGTCAGGTTCCCGATAGTCGGGGGTAGGGCAGATGGCTATCGTGGATATTCGTTTGTAAATAATCCTAAACCAGGTGACTGGAAGGTCAAGGTAGAGACGACTGGTGGTAAGGTGATAGGAACTATTAAATTTGAAATAATATAAATATCATGCACATAGTATTCCTATCTGTGGGCAAGAAGCATGACGAGAATCTCCGCGAGGCGATAGATGACTACACATCCCGTATATCACATTTCTGTGATGTTTCATGGGTATTTGTTCCATTCGAAGCGCAGAATGACAAAGACAAGAAGACGGGGATAGAGAAGGAGGGTAAAGCAATAATGGATAAATTGTCCCCAACTGACCGAGTAATACTACTCGACGAGAAGGGTCAGAATTTCACTACAGTTTCCCTCGCCGAGTCGATACAGACATTCCAGATAGATGGCATAAAGAGACTGGTGTTTGTAATAGGTGGAGCGTTTGGCGTTTCCAAAGACATCCGCTTGCGCGCGCGGTATACCTGGGCACTTTCCAGACTCACTTTCCCTCACATGCTCGTCCGCCTCATCCTCACCGAGCAGATCTACCGCGCAACTTCGATATTGCAGGGTAGCAAGTATCATCATTCTTGATAAAAACAACGCCCTTGACTTTTGGCTATCTTATGTGCTATGATATAGACAGAATTTTGGGTTTATACTGAGCAATCAGGTCCAAGTTCGTCACAATAGTTAATAGAAAGGAAAAATCGTTATGGCAACACCATTTGCTGCAGGCGAAGAACTACAGTTGGCTTTCGATCTCGAAGCTCAGCTGCACGAAATCGGCCGCCAGATCCATCAAAAGGTCGGGTATCCGTTTGATCCAAATCAACTCCGAATTCATCTACAGAGAGCAATTGAAGGGAAATTTGGTGAAATCATCATTCAGACAGCGCCAACGCCTACTGCGTGGAAGGTCGATGATGAAGGCAACATCCACTTCACGCTCACCTCGAATGGCTTTAGCCCGCAACAGTGGGAACAGCACCTCGAGCGTCGCGGTTGGCGAATCAGCGACTATGCACGTCAAGTGCTGCGTCGCGCAAGCGAAGCGCCGACCAACGGCGTCACCTACAACATCGTGGTGTGTCAGGGGAAGTTGATCAGCGACAGCGACCGTATCACGAAAAAGATTCGTGCGGCAGCTGACAAGAAAGGTTGGCTCAAGCCTCATTGGGAGGTCGCCTGCCTGATCCGCGACACGTTCACGGACGAGCAGTTGGAACAGATGGGTCTGTGGTACATCGTCACGATGCACGAACCCATCAAGGATTCCGACGGCGATCCGTACTTGCTCCGCTCGGACCGGGACGATGTTGGTCGGAGGCTTTGCGCCCACTATGACAGACCTGGCGACGGCTGGCGCGACGTTGGTGGTTTCGCGTTCGCTGTCCCGCAAGTTGGTCCTCAAACCTAAGACTCTCTGGACTTCGGTCCTTAGAAACTTAGGACTTAGTCCGCAATCAATTTCTCAATTGGTTGCGGACTTTTCTTTTGGTATAATATTTTCGGCAGTAGGTGAATATGCGGGCGGTTACGGCTTCCCGCTACCGAACCCAGTATCCATGCGTCGAGAGTATACCTGGCTATGGCTTGATATAGAGTGGTGCATGTAGACACTTCAAAAAAATGAAGATACTTGGCACGAGATTTTAAGGCATTACTATGCCGGATTCGATACAACCCGGAGAGTATTCGATGGGTGGTGGTACAGACGACGTCTCGTGCGATTCCGACGGCGATCCGAACTTGCTCAACTCGAACCGGAACGATGATGGTCGAAGGCTTTACGCCAACTATGACAGACCTGACGACAACTGGAACGACAATGGTGGTTTCGCGTTCGCTGTCCCGCAACTCTCTTCATTTCTCTCCCAATCATTTATTTGGTGGGAGAGTTTTGTTTTGTAAGCTGACCATTCCACCCTCCGAGCATTTTCCCTATCTCATCCAGTATTACGGAAAGTGTGATATATTTTTTGTCATCAAAAGATTTAGTCTCCCAAAGGATCATGAGGAGTACACGTAGAGTATCCGCCTTCTTGATCGCAAGGCGGACATAAGGATGCTTCTCCTCGCGTGATAAGAAACTTGCAGCAGATATCGCTTCGATCACTTCAACAAATAAAATATCAATACGTTGACCGAGAGAATGTCTATGAGTTTTTGGGATATCTTGATAAAATTTGTACCAGGTCAAATACCCTGCCTTAACCTTGCTCAAGACTGGTAGAATCTTTGATTGCTGATTGCTGATTGCTGATTGCTGATTGCTGATTGCTGATTGCTGATTGCTGATTGCTGATTGCTGATTGCTCTCCTTATGTCTAAAATTATTTTCCAACATACATACAATGATATCATTTCGCTCGAGAATCTGCTCGAAGCATGGAGAGAATTCATATGCGGCAAGCGAGCACGCAAAGACGTGCAGGAGTTTGAGCGGAATCTGATGTCGAACATAATTTCACTCCATCACGAGCTTGCTGCGAAAACATATTCACATTCTGCATATCTGGCATTTAGAATTTCTGATCCTAAACCACGCGATATTCATAAAGCAAGTGTTCGAGACAGGCTTCTTCATCACGCCCTACATCGTATGCTTTCTCCATTTTTCGTAAAAAAATTTATTTCAGATTCGAATTCATGCCAAATCGGTAAGGGGACACATCGAGCGCTTAAGCGTTTCCGGCAGTTTACTCGTGCAGCCTCGCAAAATAATACGCATACGGTTTGGGTCCTCAAATGCGATATCAGGAAGTTTTTTGCAAACATTGATCAAACGATCCTGCTCACTATCATAGGTAAATATATTTCGGACCAAGATAGCACTTGGCTCCTATCCGTCATTGTCGGCAGTTTTAACTCAGGCAACAAAGGTGTCGGGCTTCCGCTTGGTAACCTTACATCGCAGCTGCTCGTGAATATCTACATGAATGAGTTTGACCAATTCGTGAAGCATAAACTCAAAGCGAAACACTATATCCGCTACGCTGATGATTTCGTTGTTATTTCGCGTGACCGAGCATATCTCAATTCCATACTGCCATTGATGCATGATTTTTTAGAAAGCAAGCTTAAGTTATCAATGCATCCTAATAAGATTTCAATTTCCACTGTGGCATCAGGCGTAGACTTTCTCGGCTGGATTCATTTCCCGGACCATCGCGTTTTACGAACAGCAACCAAACGCAGAATGTTCAGGGGCATCGAAGTGCAACAGGGGAGAGAGGAAACAGTCCAGTCTTATGTTGGGCTTTTAAGCCATGGAAACGGTTGGAAATTAGAGCAAGAGGTCTTGGATAGAATGCTGTAACTACGATATACTTCATCTATGAAGAAAAGATTTAAGAAAAAGAAAGAAGAAAGTTTAGAGGAACTGTGCGCAAGAATCACTTCAAAAAATAAGCACAAGCTAGTGGATTGGGGCAAACCTGTTGGGAGAGAAGTTTGGTAGCCCTCCACCTTTTCCAAGTGGGAGACTGGGGCTAGGGGTGGGGTTTGAAATTTCTAGCTCGCTATGTATAATATATACATATGAGCACTATTGTTGTAGAGAAAAAGGAATACGATGTTATGAAGTCAAAGGCAGAAGCTTACAATAGGATCGCTAGTGTTTTCGCTATGGATAACATCGAAAGGCCAATAAAAGAAGTTGTAAATAATTTCGAGAAAACTGGCAAATACTCGAAAGATTTTTTGAAGGACTTAAAGGAGGGGTTGACTGATTTAAGGAAATCTAAAGCATGGAAATCATAGTTGCTACCAAAAAGGTGGATATTTATGCAGAGAAGCATAATTTGATTTCCAAATGGAAAAAGTCAAAACTATTGTTCGAAAACAACCCAAGACATCCTTCATTGCATACAGAACTAATGGAACCAAAGGAAGAAATGATTTATTCTTTTCGAGTTGACCTGAAATACAGAGCAATATTTATGATCAAAAACGGAAATGCGATAGTTTTTAAAATTACGAATCATTATAAATAGGGTTGGGAGGAGGTGCTTTCTGGGTTACAATATAATCATGGAAAAGTACCAAGAAAAATTTGAGAACAAAAAGATTTTTATTTTCGATCTGGACTCAACTCTAGCCGAGAGCAAGCAGCCGCTAAGCCATGTGATGATGGATACTCTGCGCAAACTTGGAAGCAGAGTGAAAGTTGCTGTTATCACTGGCGGTTCATACGAGCAATTACAGAAACAATTTTTAAAAGCCTTTGGATCAACTGATCTTTCTTTCCTATATATCATGCCGACCAATGGCAATAGGCTATATGTTTATGAAGGTGGGAAGTGGGTAAAGAAATACGAGAACAATATCGACGTGCATGATCGTGAACATATTATCTCTATACTGAATTTCGTCGCCAAATCTCATCAGAATATGTTGGGGGATAAATCCTTTGGGCCGCGTATAGAAGACAGGATGAGCCAAATCACTTTCTCTGCGCTTGGCCAGGAGGCTCCAGTAGAAGCCAAGTCCGGCTGGGATAGAGACATGAGCAAGCGTAGGGTTATCGCAGAAGATCTGAGGAGATTGTTGCCGAACTTTGCGATAGGTATAGGCGGTATGACATCTATCGATATCACCGCACTAGGTTCTGACAAGGCGGCTGGTGTAGAAAGGCTTCTTACGTATCTGGAATTATCTATAAATGACGCTCTATATATCGGTGATGCGCTCGAAGATGACGGCAACGATGCATCGGTCAAGAGGCTTGGGATAGACTGGATCGATGTCGAAAACCCGGATCACACTACGCGAATTCTAAAGTCATTTCTCAATTTGTAGAGATTGGGTTAAAATAAGCAAATGCTGAACAACCTACAACACGATGATAGGCCGTGGGGATACTTTGACAGATTTACACTCAACGAAATCTCTACCGTAAAGATCCTTCACATAAACCATGGCGGGGAACTAAGCTACCAATTCCACAATCACCGGAGTGAATTCTGGAGGATTATATCGGGCCATCCTATTGTGACGATCGATGATGTAGAAACAGTTCACGGTCCAGGTGATAATATAGAAATTCCTCAAGGTGCAAAACATGCGATATCTGCACTGACAGATGACGTAGAGTTTCTAGAAATCGCTCTAGGTGAGTTCGACGAGCTGGATATAACTAGACTAAAAGATAAGTATGGCCGAAGCTAAAAAGAATTCCAAAGAAAATGTAATCGGACTTGTAAGCGAAAGAGGCGTACCGGCTCTAGTGATACAGAATGATGACCTCGCGATTCACATAGAGAAAACTCCCGGTACATTTATAAAGACCAAAGAAACTCTGCAGATACTGCAAAAGAATGGCCAACCCGAATCGCTGGACCTATGCAGGGGATTCTCTCACTCAGCAATCGGGGCGATACATATCATGTCCTACAACAAGCTGGGTGTTGGCGGGAAATCCACTTCGCGCGTGGCAGTATCGACCGATGGTCGCAGCTATAAAGTTCGCACAGATCTTAATTCTGATTATTCTGATCTGCATCTATCGTCAGTACACATGTCGGGCCGCGACATGTTGGGGGTAGCGAGGTACAAAGACACATTTCACCTAGCTACCTCGCGCGATGCTCTGCATTGGAAATTCACTCCATTCAAGAATTTCGAACTTCTCCGCGACCATCTCCCACAAGGTGCTATGCTTATCGGGCTTACATCTACATATGGTGGGATATATGTGATGTACTATCATTTCGAAGGCGAGCCAGGTAAATACATACTAAAGGTAGGTGGGTTTCTAATATCATATACTGATCCACACAAGATAGCCTTCGCTTCGCACGTACCTATCTGGACAGAGATAGTAAAGGAAAAAGCAATGTCGCTCGGCGCAGTAGAAACCGGGGATTTGTTCATCGCGTATTGGAGAAGCGAGAATGGCAAGGTTTTTATTTCCAAGATTCCAAAGAGTGTATACTCTAGGACTACTCAGAATGGTGTTGCGCTAGACAAGCACCCCGACAACCCGCTTATTGTTCCCAATGAAAACAATTTTTGGGAAGCCGTGGCGACATTTAACCCAGCGGCATTATATGATGGGCAAGACGTTCACCTACTATATCGAGCGATGGGGAACGATGGGGTGTCTCGTATTGGTTACGCCAAAAGTACTGATGGATTTAGGTTTATCTGTGGTTACGCCGACCCGGTCTATGAGATCAATGTAAGCCAGGCTAGTCTCGGCAAGCAACCCCGCGGTTATAACCCTGCTTACTATACATCTGGTGGTGGCTGGGGTGGCTGTGAGGATCCGCGTATGGTACGGATAGGGGGTAAAGTATATATGACTTATGTGTCGTTTGAAGGCTGGCACAATGTGAGAATGAGTGTCTCATCTATTGATTACCAAGATCTAAAGGACGGTATATGGAGCTGGTCTCCAGCAGTGCATATGTCACCACCAGGCCAAGTTCACAAGAACTGGGTTCTATTTCCAGAAAAGATAAATGGCAAATTCGCCATCATCCACGGTCTCAGTCCCAATGTACTGGTCGACTATGTAGATAGCCTCGACGGATTTGATGATGATACATATATAAAGAGCCAACCACCGCACGGTGGGCTCGGCTACCAGGACGAGAGTCGTAAATACTATTGGGATGATCGCGTACGCGGAGCGGGGCCACCACCGCTCCGCACCAGGCTCGGTTGGTTGCTACTCTACCACGCTACCAACAAATACGAATCCCACAAATATAAACTCGGTGCGATGATCCTCGACATAAATGATCCTACCCAGGTCCTCTATCGTAGCGAGATCCCGCTCCTTTCGCCAGAAATGTATTACGAGAACCAAGGCAAGCCTGGGATCGTGTATGCATCAGGGGCTATTATCAGAGAAGGTCGTCTGGTGGTCTACTATGGTGGTGGGGACAGGGTGGTATGCGCAGCAACGATCGACCTAGAGGAGTTCCTGGGCAAAATGTCCAAGCAGAAAAGCGAGAAGTTCCAATCATTAGAAAACATTTTAATTAATTAAATTTATGTTTAGCGTACATAGACATCCGCAGAATCCATTGATCAGCCCAAATACCGAGAGACCTTGGGAATCCCTAGCTACATTCAACTGGTGCCCGATCCGCGAGGACGGCATCACTCATGTGGTATATAGGGCAATGTCCGAGTCTGATGTTGTCGATGGTCAGAGACTTTCTCTGTCGGTCATAGGCTACGCACAGAGCAGAGACAGTGTGAATTATTCTTGCCAAAGAATTTTTATTTCACCTGAACATGAGTGGGAGAAGTTCGGATGCGAAGACCCGAGGATTACCAAGATCGATGGTGTTTACTATATTTTCTACACAGCACTTTCTGTATTTCCATTCTCTGCTCCTGGTATCAAGGTCGCAGTAGCGGTAACACGTGACTTGTCACAGAAGCCAGAGAAGCATCTGGTAACACCATTCAATTCCAAAGCTATGACACTTTTCCCACAAAGGATAAATGGCAAACTCGCAGCGCTGCTTACGGTCGACAGTGACAACCCACCTTCGAAACTCGCTATTGCCTACTTCGACAAGCCAGAGGACATTTGGTCAGAGGAATATTGGAAGGATTGGAAACAGAATCTCGGAGATAATGTAGTAGATGCCGAGCGTGGTCCAGATGAGCAGGTAGAGATCGGTGCACCTCCTGTGCTTACTGATCGGGGTTGGCTCCTAGTCTATTCGCATATCCAGAGCTACCATGGGGACAAGAAAGTATTTGGCATAGAAGCACTACTCCTAGATCTCGAAGACCCTCGTATAATCCTCGGCCGTACACGCGGACCGATGCTTGTACCAGAGGAATCCTACGAAGAGTTCGGTCAGGTCCGCAACATCACATTCCCATCGGGTGCGTATATCGAGGACGGCGTACTACATATATTCTACGGAGTTTCAGATACGTATTGCGCCGAGGCAACCGTGAACCTAGAAGTCCTACTCGACGCACTCATGCCCGAGGTCGAGGCATTCGCGAGGTTTGGTGACAGCCCGCTGCTTAGCCCTACCAAGAACCGGTTCGAAGAGCTCGCCGTGTTCAACCCTGCAGCACTCCGAGTAGAGGATGTTACTCACATATTCTACAGGGCAATGTCGACCGACAATACATCATACGTCGGCTACGCATCCTCCAGGGATAATATCACAATTGATACCAGACTCGATGGTCCGATCTATGTTCCGCGTATTCCATATGAAATGAAGAATATAGAGAATGGTAATTCGGGTTGCGAGGATCCCCGGGTAACCCTCATGGGCGACAGGGTATATATGTTTTACACGGCGTATAACGGCACTAACACTCCGCGCGTCGCAGCGACTTCTATTGCCCTGGATGATTTGAAGAAAAAGAATTGGAACTGGGCTCCACCATGTCTGATCACTGATCCGCGCCTCGATGACAAAGACGCTTGCCTCTTTCCCGAAAAGATCGACGGCTCATACGCCGTGATGCATAGGGTCTATAGTCATGTGTGCCTAGACTATATACCGAGTCTGGATTTCTGTGAAAACACCCTCGGTACCTCGACTCCTATATTTGGCCCACGGCCGGGAATGTGGGATGCCGAGCGCATCGGTATCGCAGCTCCTCCAATACGCACAGATGCAGGCTGGTTACTGCTGTATCATGGATTCGCTCCCGACAAGATATATAGACTCGGCGCTGCACTACTCGACCTCGACAATCCGCATATTGTGAAGGCGCGCACGGCGGACTTTATATTTGAACCCAAAAGGTGGTTTGAGCGCGAGGGGATAGTAAAGAACGTGATATTCCCCTGCGGACTCGTGCAGGATGGTGACAGGCTATTTATCTACTATGGTGGTGCAGACAAATACGTAGGCGTAGCCGAAGGCTCGCTCAGGGAGATAATGAAGATGTTGGGTTGATCAAAAGTTTTACAATTTAATAGATATATGCGATAATATCGCTAAGTATTCCTAAAAAACGGAAGACTTATAGAAAATATGCAATTTTTAGACCTAAAGAATCAATTAAAGGACTTCCCAGTCTTTTCGATAAAGGATATCGAAAAGGTTGATTTGTCGTTCCACAAGCAGAGATTGAGCGAATGGCAAAAGAAGGGTTATATAAAGAAGATTCGCCAAGGCTTCTATATGTTTTCCGACCTCCAGATAAACGAAAAAATTTTATTCACTATAGCCAATCGAATTTACCAACCTTCATATATATCACTAGAGATGGCTTTATCAATTTATGGGTTAATTCCTGAAGCTGTGTACGGAGTTACTTCAGTCACATCTCAAAACACAAAGAATATAAAGACTCCTGTCGGGGACTTTATTTACAGACATATACAACCTGAATTCATGTTCGGGTATGAACTCAGAGAGCACGATGGTCATCAGTATCAGATCGCGGAAATAGAAAAGGCGGTTCTAGACTACCTGTACATCAACCCAAAGATTAATGACAATGAATCCTTCGGGGGAATGAGATTTAATGTTCCAGAATTAAAGGAAAAGATAAACATGCAAAAGTTTAATAAGTACCTTGCGGCATTTGACAACAAGGCTCTAGAAAAGAGGGCAAAGAAGCTTTTACAATTTATACAATCAATTAACCATGCTTAGCCTCAATAATATAGAACAATACTACCCAGAGAATCAGAAATATTTTAAGAGAAACATCCTCCGTGAGTATTTGCAATACAAGATCCTTGAAATTGTTTTCAATTCAAAGTATGCGCAAGACCTCATATTTCTCGGTGGTACCGCACTCCGAATTGTCTATAACAATAGTAGGTTCTCCGAGGATCTTGATTTCGATAATTTCAAACTCACAGAAGAACAGTTCGCTGATCTCGCAGATGAAATAAAGAAAGGCCTCGAGCTACAAGGCTATGAGGTAGAGGTTAGGAATGTGTTCAAGGGTGCGTATCGTTCCTACATTAGAATGCCCAAGGTGCTATTTGATAATGATATGTCAGATATTCAGGAAGAAAAGATATTGATTCAGATCGATACGGTCCCCCATGCTTTTGATTACGAGAAGGACACCAAGATTCTCAACAAGTTTGATGTCTTTACTCAGATATTTACTACACCTATCGATATCCTCCTATCACAAAAGATCTATGCCGCATTGAACCGCAAAAGAGCAAAGGGTCGTGACTTCTTCGATATTGTATTCCTCATTCCACAGACAAAGCCGAATTACGCTTACCTCGAGGCCAAGCTCGGAGTAAAGAATGCTCTCGAGTTAAAGCAGATGATACTCGAACAGACGGCTGATCTCGATTTCAATGACCTTGCCCAGGACATCGAGCCATTCCTTGTGAACGCTGAGGATAGCAAGAGGGTAAAGATGTTTAGAGATTACATTAATCTTACCACCCAATTTTGAAGGCCTGCTCAAGGAGATTATGAAGATGCTTAGCTAATTGTACTTATTGACATTAGGAAGGGAGGGGGTATACTGATTGTATCAGACCTGAACCGCATCTTTCGTAGGTGCGGTTCTTTATTTATATAGTTTTCCCACCCTCCAAATCTCTTGCTAGTCTATGCTTCAGGCGAGTGAAATCCAGGAATTTATCTCCAGCAAATTGTTTGATTTCTTTAGCTGTTCTAGGACCTCGAGAAAAGATGAGTATCTCTTTACCTATCCCTCGAAGATATTTAAGCACTGGCAAAAAGTCTCCATCTCCTGACATTATGACTGCTCGATCAAAAGTATCTTTGTCTCGCATGAGATAAAAAGCCATATCTACATCACAGTTAGCCTTGCGGATAGGAAGCCCATCAGCATCATGGAAGGTCTTTACGGGTTTCAATACGAGTTTATATCCAAAGGTAGCTATTTTATTGTAGAAGCGAACACGTTTCAAATGGCGATCAAGAAGCTTAAGTTCCACTTCGCTTAGCGTGTCACCTTTTTCTTTAATGAGATCAGTTAAATATGCTTCAAGATCGGTCACGGATACCGTTTCGTTTTTGAGATAATCAAATGGAAACTTGTGGATCTCAACACCACCAAAGAATAAAACTTCCGATGCTCCATCTTTTTTACAAGGTATTGATAGAGTTTTTCGTAATCAATACTCCAGCCTAGGGATTTTACTCCTCCGTAAAATAGGTTTGAGGCATCGATGTAGACGTTTGTGGACATAGGGAGAGTATTGGACCAACCCCACTGTATGAGACTCCTCCCCTAGAGAATCAGGTATACTAATTGTATGAAAACCAAAAGAAAGTTTGGAAGCGATTTGAAAGCTCAAATCGTATTATCAATTATCAAAAAGGAGGTAACAGCTCTCGAAGCTGCCAAAAAGCATGAAATAGCTCCCAGTCTCATCTACAAATGGCGAGATGAGTTCCTGGAGAAGGCTCCCCAAGTCTTTGAAACGGACAAGGATGAGTCAGAGAAAGACAAGAAGCTGAAAACATACGAGCATGTGATCATGAAAATGACTACCCAGAACGATTTTTTAGAACGAATCTTGGCCACCTTGAAGTAACCGTAGCCAAGAGTAGAGAATGGATTACTTCCTACCTAAAGGATCACGCCAAAGCAAAGATCTCCTGGCTTCTAGAGGCAACGGGTTTATCCAAAAATGCTTGGTACTACGAGGCCGAAGCAAAGGCCGATAATAGCAAGATCAAGGAAAAGATCGAGGCTGTACTCATCGAATCCCCCTACTATGGTTACAAGAGAGTGACGGCTTTCCTGAAGAAAATGGGAGAAAGCTTTAATCACAAGAGGATCTACAAAATCATGGGTGAGTATCATCTCCTGCAAGTCCGTAAGTCCAAAAGGGTCCCTAGAACCACCAACAGTAGACACGGTCTCATGATCTACACCAATGAGATCAAGTGTTTGGGGACAGTTCTCCCAGGATGGGTCTGGGTCTCTGACATTACCTATGTCTGGATTGGGACTGGATGGGCTTACCTTGCTCTCGTCATGGATCAAGGGAGTAGAAAGATCGTGGGTTGGGCTATGGGACTCTCTCTACACCGAGAATTGTGTATCGAGGCCCTAGAGATGGCTCTTGCAAGTAATATCGCTCCAAGATTCCATCATTCGGATCGTGGAGTGCAGTACGCAAGCCATGATTACATCGAAATCGAGAGAAATCATAATATCACTCCTTCGATGGCTGATGTCGGGATCTCTGTTGATAACCCATACGCTGAAGCCCTAAACAGGTCGATCAAAGTAGAAGAAGTCTATCTGCATGCCTATGAATCATTCGCAGAAGCCAAAGAATCTATACAAAAGTATATCGAGGTGTACAATACCAAAAGACTTCATTCTTCCTTGGGCTATGTGAGTCCAGTGGAGTTTGAAGCAAATTATTATCAGTCGGAGAAATTATTGCTAACCGGTGTATCTGAAAATCAAGAAATAGGAGTCTCAAATTAGGGGGTAAGACCAGCTGCTTCCTGGATGCCTAATATGAACGGTAAGCGGGCCCAGTTGATTCCTGAACATCCTTACAGCTGATTGACGGATATTTCCATTGCTGTGTTGGAGCAAATGAAACAGCCAAGGGAATAGAAAGTCCTGCTCATTCTCTCTGTCATGCAGAAAGTAAATCACTGACACTGCCACCACGAAATTCTTCTGCCGCCAATCTTCCTTTATATCTTTGTATACTCTGGCTGCATCATTCACAATTGATTTTATTTCAAGAAAGTCCTTCTTTCCGCTTTTTGAACTATACAGGAATTTACTTGCCGCTCTTGCCGCGTTCCGACTAGATTCCATATTTCCTTCCAAGATTGTTTTAAATATTTCGGTGAATGATTGCATTGCTTTGAATTGAATTCTATCCTCAAACTTGGCATAAGCTTTTGTATAGCGCTCGAAGGGGGCGGCTCGTTCTAGGCCAGATTTCTTTTGTACCATCATCAGATAATTGGTCAAAGCAGAAAAAATAGTAAATCTGATCCCGGTATTTACAAGTTCCTGATATCGGGCCTTCCCAGGCTTGGCTGTCTTCGTTTTCATCGTAAAACTTGATGTATTTGGGTTCGGCACCCACAACCCACCTTTTAATATTCTCAAAAACATATAGATTTACGAAAAAAGGAAGTTTTAGGACTTCCTTTTTTGTTTGCGATGCCTCTCAAGTATTTCTCCGGGTGTCCGATAGTTTAAACATTTCATGATCTGT
>JANNXY010000031.1:0-8047 GCA_031409775.1 bacterium
CTAAATGCAACATACTCAACACCTTTCATTTCCTAGGAGTGCCAGAGAGTTATATAGCAACCTGAGATACGGGAAGGTGACTCAATCGAGAGATTGGGGTTTTTGAAGTGGGTGGGGAGGGTTTTGTGCAACAAAGCCCTACAGACATTCTACTTCATCTTAATTAAAAATTCATCCTCACTAATCACCTCTATGCCCAATTCCCTCGCCTTATCGAGTTTCGTCCCTGCTGATTCCCCTGCTACTACATAGTCCGTGCTTGCAGAAACTGATCCAGATACATCACCGCCTTGGGCGCGAATTAGCTCCTTGGCCTCGTCTCTAGACAGGGTTTGCAGTGTCCCTGTGAGCACCACAGTCTTCCCTGCAAAGAAGCCCGCTTTCTCTACTACTTTTTCCAATACCTTTTCTATTTTAATTTCTTTGAGTAAATTCTCTAGGACCTTTAGATTGTGTTTGTCATTGAACCATTCATATACAGACTCTGCCACTATCTCACCGATACCGTATATCGCAGATATATCCTGTTTGCTCGCTTCTTTCAATTTATCAATCGATTTGAAATAGTTGGCCAAGTCTATCGCGGTTTCTTCGCCTACCTGTGGGATAGATAGCGATACGATGAGTCTAGATAGCTTCACTTTGCGAGCATTCTGTATAGATTTAAATAAATTCTCCGCAGACTTCTCTGCGAATCGAGGTAGTGATAAAATATCGCCTTTGGTCAATGTAAATATATCTGCGAATTCAGAAACTAGGTCATGATCCATGAGTGCATCGATAACTGCTGGACCACAGTGATCTATGTCGAATGAGGATTTAGAAGTGAAGTAGTAGAACCTGCGTCTATCCCTCGCGGGGCATTTCTTGTTCGTACAGTAGATATATATGTTGTCTCTGACTATCCTTTGGTTGCATTCGGGACAGTTTAGTGGAGGCTTGATCTTCTTTTCTCTACCTGTCCTCACCTCTACAAGCACCTTGACCACCTTGGGTATCACATCCCCCGCCTTCTCTAGAATCACAGTGTCACCTGTACGCAATCCCAACCGCTCGATCTCGTCCATGTTGTGTAGCGTCGAGCGTGACACCACCGTTCCTGCCACAGATACGGGACGCAGATGCGCCACAGGCGTCACAACCCCTGTGCGGCCAACCTGGAATGCCACGTCCTCGACCACAGTCGTTACCTGCTCTGCGGGGAATTTGAAAGCGATACCGAACCGTGGAGCCTTGCCGGTATATCCGAGCGATTCTTGGAATCGCTTCTCGTTTACCTTGACCACCACACCATCTATCCAATAGTCTTCTTTCTTGGACCTATCCTTCCAATACTGCCAGAACATGATAACTTCTTCGATGTCTTTGCATTCCTTGAAATGCGGATTAACCTTGAATCCCAAACTTTTTAATTCTCTGAGTTCCTCGGCCTGGGTTCCGGGAACTTTCTCTGCTTGCGCGATATCATAGACAAACATATCGAGCCTGCGCTCTGCTACGATCCTCGGGTCGAGCTGACGGATGGTTCCAGCCGCTACGTTGCGGGGATTGGCATATAACTCTTCCCCAGACTTCTGTCTCTCTGTGTTTATCTGCTTCAGCCTACTTTTGGCAAGCCATACTTCACCTTCGACAATAATATCTATAGGTTTCCCGAGTTGTAGCGGGACTGCTTCTATAGTTCTCACATTGGCAGTCACGTCTTCTCCTACTGCACCGTTACCACGTGTAGCAGCTGTAACCAAGCTACCATTCACATATTCCAAAACGATTTTCAATCCGTCAATCTTGAGCTCACAGACATATGACGGGTTTTCATCTTCTTTTAGTTTTCTCTTTACCCTTTCTCCGAATTCCCTGATCTCTTTCTCGTCAAACGCATCGTTGTATGACCACTGCGGGACTTTGTGCTGTACTTTCTTGAAGCCCTTTAGCGGTTCTCCTGCCACTCTCTGTGATGGTGAATCAGCAGAAACGAACTCTGGGTGTGCCTTCTCTATCTCTGCTAGCTCGCGTTTGAGTGAGTCTAGTGCCTCGGGACTGATCTCTGACTTATCATGTACATGATATAGATTGCGATGATATTCTATAGCCTGCTTTAGCTTGTTGTAGCGGTCTTTCATAGACTCATACTACCAGATCTAGTATGTAATTTCGAGACCTCGCTCTATTAGCCTCTTGTTCGCCACTGCAGGGTTCGCATTGTAACCCAATGCAGAGATGATAGTTTTTATTGAACCATCAGGTTGCTCGTATTTACCTACCTGCACCTCTGACCAATGCCCTGTGGAAGTAAATTTGATAGTAGTTGAAGCAAATTTCAGGGAGCCACTATAAGTACCAGAACTTTCGGTAACGTTTGCAGGAATTACTGTTTCTCCAAAACATGTTACTGGCAAATACTTTGGAACGTCATCTGTATTAGGAAACTTCTTACCTATCAAATCATTGTACAAGGCACATTCAGCGGCGCTGTCTGCGACATAGAACGCGATCTGCGAATCTCGTCCAGCAGATGAGAGTGTGATCTGCTTGACGGTTATGTTGGCGACAGAGAGTCCTATAGACAGCACCAGTGCAGAGACAATAACTGCAACAAGTATAGTGAATCCTTTTTTATTTTGTAAATTTATTTTAATCATATTATTGCCAATAGAATAAATTTTCCTTTATTTGGAACGATCGTGGTATTACTCCAGAGGTCCAAGAGACCGTTATAGTTACTTCAACTTCATTTGGTGAAATCTTTGAATACTGGAAAACCCTTTTAAATTTGGTTCTATCTGCTAGGTTTACAGATATAGTATAGAACCCGTCAGGTCCATTGTATAAATATGCTTGGTCAATAGATCCAACTGATGCGATATAGCTCAGGGTATCTTGTGGACTTAGGTATACGTTGGCAGTATCAATAGTACAAAATGAACCCACACACCCTATCAAATCAGTATCGTATATATACCAATCAGTTGCTCCACTTGTAACATTTGTAATCCTGTTGAAGTCTCTCAGGTATCGAAGCGCCTCCACAGCATCCTGAGCCAGATAGTATGCCGTGACTTGGTCTGCAGCGTATCGAGATGCCTGGATACCATTACCAACGAACACAACAGGTCCGGCTATAGAGATCATGAGTATAGAAATAGCAACGAGTGTCTCTACCAGAGTAAACCCTCCTTTCTTATTATTCTTTTTAAATAAATTAAATTTCATATAATTAAAAATCAACTTGCCGTTGGGTTACAGAGGTAGAAATATTAAACTTTGTTTTTATATTCTCTTTGCCAGTAATAGTCTCACCTCCGATATGTATCATTACCGCAGGTTGAAATCCGTCACCTGGTTCATTACCGATCGTCTTGAAACATAGACTAGTAATATCAATCTCTGGTGCAGTGACATATGATTCGATACTAGCATCTATATACTTTATATAAAGCCTACCTACACCACCATCATCTTCTAGGCTATATATCAACTCATCGTCATTTGTGTTGTGGAAAGTAAATGTTTCTGCACAACCAAAACCGCTATTAACCCCAGATTGGTATCCATACCCCGTCTTGATCTCGCGAGTCATATTGTCTACAGCATAGTTGAGGTTACCTATGGCGACCACATAGGCCTGGTTTTTCTTGTTACCATCTACTATAGATAGTATAGTACCCATCGCTACCATCATAACAATGGCGAAAAGCGTTACCGATACCATTAGCTCAATCAGAGAAAACCCAAATTTTTTTCTTTCAAATTTATTCGGCATATTATTTTACAGATATCTGCCCACTCCTATCGACCCTTATAATCTTTTCTTTACCCCTCGCTGATGAAATAGTAATCTCCCCATATGTCCTAGCATTGTTCTGATCTGTGTCATATATATAAGCAATCGGGTCAGGTCGTTTAAATATGATACTTAATTCTCCTGTATTTCCAGTTGGATTATACGAGTCTGCCAAATTTTTCACAGAGACATCCCCCCTTATGTTGAGCTCCTCTCTACATTCGCTAGCGGGATTTGACCCACAAGTGGCTTCATTTGTATAATCATACTCATTATCGCTGTCCTTGTCCGCAAATACAATCACTTTCTTGTCATCACCAGGCGAGGTAGAGAAGTAAGCTCCATATGAACCAGAATATCCAGCTTCCCTCTTCACAGACAATCCATAGCTCTGAGCCTGCTTCACGGTGAGGGCGACTTCGTAGGCTAGGTTCGTCACAGCGACGCTAGAGTTGAATGCAGAATGGTTGTATAGAACGACAGATGTGATGATGGCAAATATAGAAATAGAGACCAATACTTCGATCATTGTTACTCCTCTGTTCTTAGATTTAATCTTCATATGTTTATTATACTCCAACCATGCATATATATGCTAGAACATGAACAGCTCCGAGATGGTCGTCATATCGATGTTAGCGAGTAGCACCAGCCAGAATCCAAGTATGAGAAATGGTGCAAATGGAATTTCTGTCTTCATGCCTATTCTCTTCTTTTTCTTGTGCATCGCTATAGAGAGTAACACGAGCATGATGCCCACGATCGACCCGAGCCAGAACCCGATCATCACTGCTGCGATCCCCGCGCTCCATCCGAGTATGAGCCCCATAGCGAGGACAAGCTTGGAATCCCCGAACCCCATCCATGTACCAGAGGAGAAGTACCAGAGTGAAGCAAAGAACACCGCGAACACCGGTCCAGCTGCCACTTCCAGATACCCATGACCCACCCCGAGCTGATACGTCCGTAGCAATGCCCCAACTACTATAAATGTATACACCACTGCATCGGGTATGATGCAATGTTTGAGGTCATAGACAAATATCACCACAGTGATACAAGCGATGATCGCATATATGAGAGCCCATACTGGCGAGAATACATATGCGATAAGTGTAAACAGTACTCCTGTACCAGCTTCGACCAGTGGGTACTGGAGGGATACCTTGCTTTTACACCTCGAACATTTGCCTAGGAGGAAGAAATAACTCACGATCGGGATAAGCTCATACCAATACAGCTGTTTGTTACAGCAGAAGCATGCCGATCTACCACCGAGTCCCCTGCCTGTGTTCATGCGCAGTATCACGACATTGAGGAAGCTTCCAATAATGGTTCCGAAAACAAATACTAAAATATAAAATGTGATCATGGAAATATTATAACACTAAACCTGATTAGACTACACGCTCTAAAGCAGTAATCCTCTCTTCATGATTTGCTGTGTTGCTTCTTATAGATTTAATATCTGACTTCATTACTACAATGTCTGTTTTAATTTCCACAATATCTGCTTTCATTTCCACAATATCTTCTGTATTTTTAGCAACCATTTCTTGAATAGAGTCACTTTGTATCTTTAGAGATTTGACATCATCACTGGTACCTCTGGCCATATCTATGATAGTCCCCAGACCAGACTTGAAGTCTTCTGACAAAACACCCATATAGCGTTCATACTCTATGCGTTGTGTTTCCATTTCTTCCCTTATAAATTTCTTTAGATTATCCTCGTTCATACAGACAGTATATCAGTCGAACAAAATTCAGCAATCCTGCTACTCGCACACATCTGCACTGATCGCGTCTGCTGCGCTGGACTCTCCTACATTAGGAGAGTCCCCGCCTCGCGGAGCCTTCGCTATGCCACTAACGGTGTCGAATACATGATGTTTATTCCACGAAGAATCTGGCTTTCCAAACTCTTTTTTGATAATTGTTCCGACGCATCGAGAAGTTCAATACCTACAACATCACCCTTTTTATCCAGATCAATAATAAGTCTACCGTTCATTTCCACGGTTTTTGCAACTTTGGATTTCTTTAGATAAATATATAGTGCGTCTATTGTTTTGTCATAATTTATTTTCATAATTTATTTATTATCTATGCTTTTGGTCTGGAGATTTTATGGCTTTTCTTATATGATCTATTTCTACGCCTCTTTCAACCAATCTTTGTTGGAAATGTATCGGAAAATTAGCTCCATTTAATGAATATACCACATATTTTTCGAAAGACCATCCTACTTACACGCATTCGCCGCTATCGCATCTGCGGCAGTTGTATCCCCTGTTACATATTTATAGCCCCGACCCGCCACTGTCCACACACCATACAGTCAGATTAAACAGAAGCTAGGTTAAATGACTTGTTACCCACAAAAATGATCTCTGGCTTCTTGATCATATTTTTCTCCTTGAACCCAATGATTTCCAAATAGAGAGGTGTACCGTTCTTATCAACATCAAGAATAACTTCTGGGGAAATTTCCAGAGACTTGGCTACCTTTCCCTCACAAAAGGTGATATTCATTGCATCCACTTTCTTATCATAAGTTAGTTTCATATCTATATATTGTATTCTAATCTATAAATTTTGCAACTTTTATCTTGGCAATCCAGTGAGCAGTAATAATTACAACAATATCCCTCTCATCTTTGACCACTACTTTCAGAAAATTTTTACCAAAATTCCGATACCTCTCCTCTCTCAAACCATAACTTACTCTTGTGAATTCTGGATTTATCACAGTTAATTCTATCTTTTTCTTGGATAGTTTTCTGTTTTTAATCTTTTCTTCTACGTGGTCAGACCATTCTAGTTTCATAGCTTAATTCTACTTGATATATTCCTTCTTGTATAATTTTGTCTGAGCAAAATCCTACTCGCACACATCTGCACTGATCGCGTCTGCTGCGCTGGACTCTCCTGCACCATACGAATATGCCTTGTTCGCACCACCGCTGTCTACACACCATACGTCTTCGTTACTACCTGCTTCTCCATCACCAGACTTGAGTAGGACTGCTACAGCCCATTTGCCACCAGATACAGACTGGGAACATGCCGTGCTCGTTAGTCCCCCGGCATCATATGCATTCCCCGCTGCTGTAATCTGCTGAATGATTTTGTCATCTTCGAAAAGAGTATTATTAAAATCTGCACATTGTTCTACATCTGTGGCAATATTTGCATCTGGATTATATATAGCACCTCCCAAATCTCCATTCTCTGCGAAGTAAATTGCTGCTTGGTTTTTGATCCCGTGTAAAAATTTCCTTTGATAGAAACATCTGCGGCCTTGGCCTTGGCTGCGCCTAGCGATGCCATAACAACGGATGATAATATTCCAATAATTGCGATCACTACCAACAGCTCAATCAATGAGAAACCCTCTGTATTTTTCATAACACAAATTATAGCATAGAGTAAAAACAAAAAGCACCCTCTCGGATGCTTTTTGTGCTTGAAAAATAACTTTTCTAGCTATTAGGAACAAGCCCCAGAATCAGCCAATTCAGCGGATGTGTTTACATTATCCCAAAGGGTTGTAGTAGCATTACCTGTGTAGTCAACACAATATGCTTTTGTTGGATCGTCTTTCAGTCTCGCTGCAATTGCCCACCCAGTCGTACTAGCTACACAAGTAGGAGCTACTCCAGATTGTCCAGTAGTCTGACTAATTGCATTTACGATATTAGAATTTGTAAATATTGAGTTAACTGCATTACATGTAATAACGGTATTTGTTGTTGCATACTGAAAGTTATTTGAATCATAATATAACTCAGCTTGTGCGCGAGTCCCCCCAATATTTCCCTTGATAGCACCATCAGCACCCTTGGCACGTGCGGTGTTAAGTGATGCGAGAACTACTGATGACAAAATACCAATGATCGCGATAACCACGAGCAACTCGATAAGTGTAAAACCTTTTTTCATTTCCTTTTTCATAATATATTGAAAAATAATTAATAATTAATAATAGTTTCTTAGTAACTCCGAGGCCGTGACCGAAACTAAGACACTTCCCCTATGGGAACCATTATACTACGTTTAGGGATTATAAATAAAGCCTGTGTGGATAACCCCATACACCCATCCCCAACCCCTTCCCCAAGTCCCGCTAAAGGACTTAGTCAAACCTAAATTGTGGATAACTTGGGTTTCCAGTGTTTAGCAAAGAGAAATCGTAAAAACTTTCGAGCTAGAATGATCAAGGTGGTTCTGTAGTCCTTACCATTCTGGCGAAGTTCTTCG
>JANNXY010000032.1:0-1918 GCA_031409775.1 bacterium
TCACCACCACCACCGACACCCACCACGACGATGGTTGCTCAGCCATGGCACGGGGAACCCATGGACGTGCGCTACAGTGACTTTTTGGAGCTGGTCCGCACCGATCGCGTTGGCAAGGTCAGTTTTGCCGCGGACGGGACGCGATTGCTGGGTTGGGATGTGGAACGCGCCGAACGATTTCAGATTCGTCAATTGCCGCGCGATCCCGACTTGTTGCCGTTCTTGACGCAGCATCGCGTGGACGTGACGGTCCAACCAGCATCATCACAGCAAATTAATCCCGTAGCCATTGTGGCGGCCTTGTCTTTTCCCCTGGCGCTCTTTGCGGGGTTGATGTTTTTGGGCCGACAAGCCAGTGGTGACAACAGAAATCCTTTTACGTTTGGTAAATCACAGGGAAAGTTGCAGCTGCTTCCTGATACGGGTGTCACTTTTAATGATGTTGCCGGCTGTGACGGTGCCAAACTCGAACTGGCGGAAGTGGTCGATTTTCTGAAGCAACCCGAGGCCTACACCAGGAACGGTTGCAAGATCCCTCGTGGTGTCATCCTGGATGGACCGCCAGGAACCGGCAAAACTCTCTTGGCTAAGGCTGTCGCGGGAGAAGCCGGCGTCCCTTTCATTAGTGTTTCCGGTTCCGAATTCATCGAAATGTACGTTGGTGTCGGTGCCAGTCGCGTCCGCGATGTCTTTGGTCAAGCCAAGAAGAATGCACCCTGCATCATTTTCATTGACGAGATTGATGCCGTGGGTCGACAGCGTGGAAGCGGTGGCAGTGACGAGCGCGAGCAGACCGTGAATCAGCTTTTGGTTGAAATGGATGGATTTCACGGCAATCCTGGAATCATCACGATTGCCGCCACCAATCGCGTCGACATTCTCGACAAAGCGTTGCTCCGCCCGGGGCGCTTTGATCGCAAAGTGACTGTCGATTTGCCCGACTTCCAAGGTCGCGCTCGCATTCTTGAAGTACATTCGCGCGGCAAGCCCCTGGAACCCGATATCGATTTGGAAGCTATTGCCCGTCGCACCCCCGGTTTCTCCGGAGCCCAGCTCGAAAACTTGATGAACGAAGCCGCCATTGCCTCGGCGCGGCTTGGCAAGGTTACTATTGGCTGGGAACAGGTTGATGCTGCCGTCGATCGCGTCATGGTCGGTATGGAAAAGAGGGGAGGCAATCCGCAAGTAAAACAAAAGCAGTTGGTCGCCTACCACGAGGCAGGGCATGCCATAGTCGGTGCGCTCGTGCCCGACTACGATCAAGTGCAAAAGATATCCATCATTCCAAGGTCCAACGGTGCTGGTGGTCTAACCTTTTTTGCTCCGCAAGAATCTCGATTGGAATCTGGCATGTACAGCAAGCAGTACTTGGAATCGCAGCTTGCTGTCGCTTTGGGTGGGCGTCTGGCGGAAGAAATAATTTACGGCGAAGACATGGTCACCACGGGTGCATCCAACGACATTCAACAGGTTGGCAACATTGCCAAGCGCATGGTCCAGGAGTGGGGTATGAGTAATAAGGTCGGACGTGTGACTATGTCGGGTGGAGATTCACCCAGACTCAGCAATCGTGCTACCGTGGCCAAAGGCTCGCCGGGTCGTCGGAACGGTCCCATGTGGGGTAACAAGATGCGTAGTACGGTAGATCAAGAGGTGGGGCGACTCGTCAATACCAGCTACTTGGTCGCCAAGACGGTTTTGAACGAGAACCGTGATTTGCTGGAGCACGTGGCAAACGCCTTGATGGAGCGTGAAGTGGTTAGCGCGGAAGAGTTTCAAATGATGTTGGTCCAATTCAAGGCTCGAACTATTGCATACAATGTGCTGGGTAACGAGCCAAATCGCGACAAGTTGCCCTTTCAAGAATTGCCAGAATCGATCTAGCATGATGCGAGACATAAGAAATGACGATTTTTCG
>JANNXY010000033.1:0-17284 GCA_031409775.1 bacterium
CGAAGAGTCATAAACAGTTACTCTGGGCTACCAAGAAATCCATAATAGAGATACAAAATAACAAAGAGATGGTGAAATCCTTCTTTCTAGGCAAGAAAACTTGTTATGCTAAGTGAGGGTATTTAGGGGGAGGGTTAATAAGTCTCCAAAAATCTATTTCTATGATACCGGTTTAGTCAAAGGAGATTCGGGCATTATTTTCGAAAATCTTGTCGCTAACTCGTTGCAAAAGCATGTCTCTGGACTAAAAGACATAAAAGGTGAGGATAAAAAGTTAATGTACCTAAGAGATAAAGAAAATAGGGAAGTAGATTTTGCTATTATTGACGAAGATGAGATAGATCTCTTGGTCGAAGCCAAATTATCTGATACAGAAATTTCGCAGCACCTTAGGTATTTCTCTACTAAAAACAATCTTAAGGCGGTTCAGGTGGTAAATAATGCCAGGCATGAACTAAGTAAATCAGATCTAATCAGAATGGTTCCTGCAGAAAATTTTCTGAAAACATTATTCATGTAGAATTCTACTGCAAATTCTTCAAAGCTTGTTTTATCTGATCCTGGGTAGACAGAGTCTTATCCACCTTTTTCAAAACATTTCTGGCCTCGTCACTGCTATAGCCAAGCGATATGAGAGCCTCAATAGCGAGGGTACTTTCTTTGCTCGATCCCTTGGTAGAAGTGCCATCTGCAGATATTTTCACACCGATTTTATCTCTGAGCTCTCTTACAATCTTCTCAGCATTTTTCTTGCCGATGCCTGATACCTTGGTCAGATACGATGGGTCGTCTTCGTAGATCGCGTCTTTGATTATCTCGGCACTTGCGGTGTTCAGTATCCCGAGCGCTGATTTCGGCCCGATGCCCGAAATGGTAAGTAGTAGCTCAAAGAACTCCATGTCTTCGCGTGTCACAAACCCATACAGATCGAGTGCATCGTCGCGGACGGCGAGGTATGTCCACAGCGAAACCTTTTCCTTGTGGTGGGACAGATGCTCTAGTCCAGAGTTAGTTACAAATACCTTGTAGCCTACCCCCGACACATCGAGTACGGCGTATTTGAGGTCGAGGTGTATTACGGTGCCTGTGAGGTGGGAGATCATATATATAAGATTACGCGAAATTCGTTAATTTGCAAAATAAAAAATTCCCACCGCTAGATAGTTGTAGGAATCGGAACAGCAAAGAATCCATCAAAAGGATCAAGGATTCGAAGCTTGAAGTCTCGTAGAAGCCCACGGATTTCCTCTCTAGCCAATCGCTCGAAAAGTGCAAGTGCTGATTGGTATTCATCGTCATTTTGCGGATCGGGCAATTTTTCACCCGTCTTGATTCGGAGTCTTTGGGCGAGTAATACTTCCCCAGTATATTTGCGGTCGTCATCAGATGTGAGGAAGGAGTTAAGCATGTTCTGATAATTAACCCCACCACCATACAAGCACGGGCCATGTGTGTATTCTTGCAATGGCTTCATAAGCGCAAGACATGCAGTTGCAACTTGGTTTCTGAGATAGTCGCTTATCTCGTGCTCATCGCGGTTGATATCAATGGTACCGGCGTCGTCGCCAATCATCTCACTCATCCCGATTCTTTTCTCAAGCCAAAAATAAATTCTACGAAGCTCTTCTAGTGTCAGGTGCATATTATGTATTGATTTGAAATGTTCAGTTGCAGGTTTCTATATTACACTATAAAGTTTAATTGTCAATGTATTGTGCAAATGCAGAGTTGGTGTTAGTATCTCTCTTACATATGCCAATCACATCATCAGCCAAAAAGGCCCTAAGACAGTCATTTAGAAAGCGTGTTTACAATGCTCGCCGTAAGAACCGTGTAGACGATGCCGTAAAGAAGGTAAAGAAGCTCGTAACCGCAGGCAAGGTAAAGGATGCCCAGACTCTCCTCGCAACCGCCTACAAGTCTATAGACAAGGCTGTTAAGGGCAATACTATCAAGAAGAACACCGCTTCTCGCCAGAAGTCCCGTCTATCTGCTTTCATAAAGAAAGCTTCTGCCAAATAGTTGATTGTATAATCTAGATGATACCTCTGGATGTGAGGTGTAGGAAAATAGAAATAAGCATTACTATATAAAACACTGCATAGAATATGCGGTATTTTTTGCTTTTGTCCAAACCATCGTTAAACTCGGGGAAGAATGTATAAATAAGCTGGATAATAGAGTCGAACAAGAAAAAAGCGAAAGCGATATGTATCCCTGCTTTCCATAGCCAGTAGGTGATAACCACATCGAGTATGAGCCATATCGGATTGCGGGATTTGAATAGGTGCATGGGGGTATATTAGCACATGTTTACCAGTCTTTTGATCCATCATCAAGTATTTCAACATAAGGAGGTAGATCTTCCTTCGTCACTCGGATCTTATTTACAGAACTCACTGGAACTTTACTCGTGTACTCTACACCGCCTTTCCTCCTTTGGAATGCATCTTTGTCAAAAATATATACAAAACCAAAAGACTCATCATCAAGCTGATCTATAGAATCCTTTTGTGTGCGCAGAGTCAGAGTCATTTCGCCATTTTCTTTTTGAGAAGATGATGCGGACGAACGATATCCTTTAGGGCAGTTTTTCTTGTTTATGAGTGCCATCATGATTGCGTAATCTGCTTTCGACGATGCAAACACTGCAGGGTTTCCGTCAGGTTCCTGGACACCATTTATAAAATTATATGCCTGGCGAGGTTCCAGACTATCCAGGTTAGGATTTTCCGAACCATGGAAAACATATTTACCCTCAGCTTCCATAGACTGTAGCTGTTCCCTTCCAGATCGATGTGTTTCCATTGGATTAGTCATGGGATGATTTTAACATTTATTTGTGGGCACGGATAATTGGCAGGACCGATCCTTACAGGATCAGTACCCCAATTGGACAATTTGCTTCAAATGCTTCGCAAATTATCTCAATCGGGTTTCGATTCCTGCACGAAAGCCTACCCAGGCTTTCTCAGGAGCACTAATTCACTTCGTTCATTATGTGCTCCTGGCAGGAATCGAACCTGCATTTCTCCCTTCGCAGGGGAGTGTCCTATCCATTGAACGACAAGAGCGTAAGGCAAAGAATATAACAAAAAAGCCTTTTAGGCAAGGCTTTTCGTAGATTGGTCAATATTAGAACCCAAAATACTCCAGAACCTTCTCAAACACTGACTCGTGGAGTTCTTCTTCCTTTATGTGTTGGAGTAGATAGTTGCGGACGTCGTCTACATTATGGTCAGAGATAGGGAGGTGGATGAAATGCATGAACAGTTTCTTGGAGCGGAGCAATATTTTCGGCTCGGCGCTTTTCACATGTAGATCGGTGATCCAGAAAGACTCGAGGTTGCTATACGGATATAGTACATGGTCGACGACTACACCACGTGGTGTGACCTGGAAGTCTATCTCACGGGGTTTCCTGTGAGCCTGCATAGTGGCGGTAAATGCAAACAGTACGATAACAAGTGCAAATAATGTGTTGCCAAATATGATCGCGAGCACCGCGGCTGTGGTCGCTACGATACCTAGTCCCCAGAACCAGTCGGTAGACTTGTCCTGATGGAAATACTCATGTGCGCTCCACGATATAGACTGATGATCTTTCATAGATTACATTATCGCTCGAAGTAGGTAAGTTGTCTAATGGTTTGCGGTGAGATTTTTATAATTAAACACAAACAAGCATGCTACGGCATTCGTGGCTAGGATAGAAGAGATAAACCCAAGCGGGTGAAGACCGAGTACTATCGTAACCAAGCTGATCACTATCACAAATGTAAAGGAACTCTCAAGGGTCAACTCTATATACCTAGAACTTGTTTAAACTTCTCTTTATCAAAACCACTTACTTTATTCTCATTACCAGATGCGTCTTTAATAATAGTTAGAGGTACACTAATAGCTCCTTCATTGACAGCCATAAATAGAGCCATACCCCCATCATCTTTATCTATAACTATCTTTTTATAATCAATTTTTTGCTCATCGAGCCAAGCCGACAGAGCATGACAGTAGGTACAAGTTGAAGTCGAGTAAATTGTTATATTCATAACTTTTTTAATTATCTTTGAGTTGAGCGTCAGATTCTACAATCTCTTCTAGTAAAAATTGAATAATTTCTTCGGTTTCTTCGTATTTACCCTCACCAAAATGGGTGTATCGGACTAAGCCATTTTTATCAATGATATATTTCGCTGGCCAAAATCTATTGCCATATGCATTCCATGTCGTGAAATTATTATCAAGTCCGACTGAGTATTTTATCTTAGCATTCACCACGGCTTCTTCCACATTTTTGGTTACTTTTTCGAATGCAAATTCTGGAGCATGGATACCAAGGATCACTAATCCTTTATCTTTATATTTGTCATGCCAAGCATTTAGGTATGGTTGAGTACGGATACAGTTTATACATGAGTATGTCCAAAAATCTACAAGTACTACTTTTCCTTTTCCTTTTAGTTTTTCCAAAGTTTGGGGTTCGCTATTTATCCAATCTTGGATTCCTTTGAGTTCAGGGGCTTGATATGGATCTTCTATGTTAAATTTTTGGCCGCTCGTATCTTCTGTGTTTTCATTGGAAGGTATACCTATTGAAATAAGTTTTTCTTCTATGTTAGTGATATCAAACGGCAACTTTTCAATCACCCATGTTTGAAACTTCTTATCATATCCTCCGATAATAGCAATTCCAACTACAATGAGTACTACAGCAAGTCCTTTGCGAAACCAGCCATTTGGATTTGCAGTCCAACCCAACCTGCTTGCAAGCCTTTGACCACCCAAGGATATAATAAGGAGAGCGAGACCAAGACCCACAGCAAAAGCGACTATATACACCATGCCAAGACTGAAACTAATTGGTAAAACAGTTGCGAGGACCAGTGCATACACTGGACTGCAACTAGAAAATACTGGTCCTAGGGCTGCCCCAGTCAAGATTTGTCCATAGAGGCCAGAATGCTTGGAAGCGTTCGCCAAGAACTTATTTGAGCCATGCTCTAATCCTAATTTATTGCTTACTTGTACCCAGAGATTAGGAAACAACATAGCAACACCGAGCAGTACCACTATGCCTCCAGAAATATACAGCCAAACTTTCGGATCAACTCCAATTAATATGGTGGACGCCTTTAAAATGACTGTAAAAATAATAACCGACACTGCAAGACTGATGGCTATTACATATGGTTTTTTACGATCTATTATTTTGTCTTGACCTGGGATAGCCGAATTACCGACAATTACTGGTAAAAGTGTAATCATGCATGGAGCCAGTGATGTCAACATGCCAGCGAGAAAAGATGCTAATAGTAAAAACATAAATTATTTTTGTGCCAGAAATAAACTATATTTCTGAAGATTTAGTTGATTTGAGCTTTAAGATCATTATAAGTATAACTACCGTTCCATTTCTTGATCAAATCGCCACCTTTGTCGACCTGTACGAATGTATGCTGAAGAGTAACTCCGTATTTTTGTCGAAGTGCAGTTGAATTATCAAAGTCTACCTTTAGAAGGGTTAGCCCATCAGGAGTTGTGGTTGCTTTAAAATTTTTGTCTGATGTGACACATTTAGGACACCAACTAGCATGAAAGAAAAGTACGACATCGCCCTTCTCAGCATTTATGAGCCTAGACTGATCATAATTAGTATAACTACCATTGACAGACATCATCACTGAGCTTTCCTCTTTTTTCATCATAGCTCCGTCGTCTTTCTTCATCATCGCATTTTTTTCTTCCATAGCCTTTTTCTCCATCATCATCTTTTCCTCAGCCATCTTTTGATCCTCCATTGCCTTTTGTTCCATCTTTTCTTTCTCTATTACTACACCACCTCTTTTATTCATAGATGCATATACTCCGCCGATAATAACCAACAATACTATAACTCCAATAACGATACCTGTATTTTTATTCATAAAATAATATGTTAACCAATAGTTAATAACTTAATAATAAATAGAGTATATACAATAACAAAATAGATGTAAAGTGGTCTTTACGTCTATCTTGTGGGTAACTCTTGTTATTGATTTTTATCACTCCACATTCTAGTACCGATTTTAACTAGAATCATTAGGATTAGAGTAACCACAAGCCATGGATCTACTGAGTGACTGTATCCCTGTACTACAATACCTACCATTAGAATCCCTGAACCCACAAGAAATGCATTTCTCCCTGCAAGAGTTCTGTGTTTATCTTCACGCTCGTCATATGACTTCTCTCGAAGTATAAAACTTGCAAATATCCCAAAGATAACTAATGTAACTGCAAGCATAGCCATCACCATCATATCAGGCATCCAAAAATTAAATGGATTCAATAAAAGAATTGCTAGAGCAATCAAGCAGGTAGTCACAATTGTTTCTTTGATATTATTTTTCATAAGATATTTTAAATACTTTTTCTACAGGCATTTTGAAATAGCCAGCGATTTTTAATGCTAATAATATTGACGGGGTGTAATTACCTTTCTCAAGTGCAATGATAGTCTGACGACTCACACTAACTTTGTTTGCCAAATCCTCTTGAGTAGCACCTACGCGCATCCGTAATTTTCCAACTTCAT
This sequence comes from bacterium, assembly GCA_031409775.1. Lineage (GTDB taxonomy): Bacteria > Patescibacteriota > Minisyncoccia > Phycocordibacterales > CAIZIN01 > JANNXY01. The sequence continues at coordinate 6,581 of JANNXY010000033.1, forward strand.
TTTTAATATATTCGTTCATGTGTAAGTAGTTTCAGTATATATATTTATTGTAATGGTGTAAAGCTATCTTTACTTTTTCAACTCGGGCTTTATTAATTCTGTATTTCTGGTAATATGCACTCTACGGAGATGTGGCAGAGTGGTCTAATGCACCTGTCTTGAAAACAGGAGGGGTCGAAAGGCTCCCGTGAGTTCGAATCTCACCGTCTCCGCCTTCGCTACGCCGAAGCCCGCTTTGGGGCAAAGGCGAGCTTCGCCCTAGCTACGGCGTGATAAATCCGCTTTAGTACAACGAAGCTTTAGCATGGTTGACTTAACTGCTAGAATTAAATGATGTTTTACGTTTATTCGCTAAAGTGTATAGATGGTTTTTATATTGGTTGCACATGTGATTTAAAAGAAAGGTTAGAAAGGCACAACAACGGATACGTAACTGCAACCAAGGACCGTTTACCAGTTGAGTTAGATTTTTATGTTGCTATCAAGGATAAATACAAAGCCTTTGAATTTGAGAAATATTTGAAATCAGGATCGGGTAGGGCATTCATCAAAAAGCATTTGTAGTATATGATCTTGAATATACCTATGAAAATCCCAGAACTAAAACTAAATAGAGCAAAAGAATTAATCTATACAAGTAAGCATATTGCACTTGCTACCACAAATGCAGATGGTTCACCGCATAATAGCCCCGTAAGATTTCTCTATGACGAAAAGCTTGAAAATATATATTGGGGTTCAAATATCGAAGCACTACATTCTCAAAATATACTCCGAACAGGTCAGATATTTGCAGTCTTATTTGATAGGATAGAAAACGGCGGGGTTTATATAAATTGTGTTGATGGTCACATACTCGATGGAGAGGAATTGGAAGTTGGACTTACGATCAACAACTCGTTTAGGGCAAAAGAAGGTCAAGAAAAAATCACTTTAGACTATTATGGAGCAGGAAGTGTTCAAAAAATGTGGTCAGCAAGAATTACAAATCTATGGATAAATATACCTGTTCGAGATGAAAATGGTTTTATACTAAGAGATGAGAGGGTAGAGCTAGAAAGAGATATCTTAAATTCTAAACGCGTCTAGCCATTCTCGCGCGTATTCGAACTTTGCTATACTTACATTACATGGAAACACAACCCGAAAAACTAGAAGGTCATGGAATTGATTCGGAGCATCTATCTGAAAGAGTTAAAGATTTATTTCTTTTGGATGAAGCGGAACAAGAAATTCTTTCTAAAAGAATCGTGGAAAATGAAGGAAGAATACGTGTTTTCGTTCATCCATTTTTTGACATTTTCACAAGGCAAGGCAAAGGACCCATGTGGGAGAAAGAAGCAAGTCAGGTTACTGACAGATCTGAAGCAATTAAGGATGTCTTGGCTAAGCTCATTACAAATCCTGCTACACCTCCTCTATTCATTATGGAGGAAACCACCATGTTTGAAGCTCTTCAACAGGAAATAGCAACCAGACTCGAAACGCCGGTTCAACATGATTTTTATCTAATCCCCACAGTACCAGAATCTTCGACTCCGTTAAGAAGAGCTGAAAAGTATCCACCCAAAGAGGATAAAGATAAGGCTTGGAAAGATCTTGTGGGTCTCTTTACAAAATTAGGAGTCAGAGAGATTCTGCTTGCGGGAATGTATCTTCGAGTCAGAAAACACGAATCATCATCTGGAGAGATATTTAATGTCTCAGCATGTGTAGGGGATACATTTATGGAACTATATGAACAGTTTAAAGTTGAGATGTCAGCGCTCACCTATCCTCAGTCGAGAATAGATATGAATCAAATTAAATTTGATGGTGAAGACCGAAGCGAGTTATTAAAGTAGGTTCTAGCCGCATCAACAATCCTTCGCAAAATTTACTTTTCTCACAAACGTTTTTTGGTTTTTCTATCACGTATCATATTTTTGACCTGTAATACCATAACTATAGTAAAAAAGATAAGTGCAACGAGCGCGAATTGATCAACAGTATTATTCTCTGCAGCATAAAAGCCAAAAAATAGAATCAAAGGAACAGAAAGTATAAAGATAATTAATCCCAGAATTGTTTTACTCCAAGAGTGCTTTACTCCGTAAATATCAGTATTGTTTCGAAGTATGTTTAGAAATCTACCCTTTCTGGAAAGAAAAACAGAAAGAAATAAGATGGTTCCTATTATGTATATTGTTGAGATATCGAAGTTCATGATCAAATTATATGTCAAAATATTTATTTTGACTATTTTTTATTTCCCCCGCCTTGTGCTATTATCCTCAATATATGGAAATAATAGATATTGGCAAGCTTATATTATCAAGTCTCACAGTGATCGCACAGATGCTCGTGGTGCTCGCACTGCTCGGGATATTGTTTCGCAAAAAGGTTCCGATGTTTGCCAAGGTTTACCGCCTGTTCGGGGAGAACGCATTACTCATATCGTTTGTTGTTTCACTCACGGCGACTCTGGGGAGCCTCTTCTTCTCGGAGATAGTACTGCTCGAGCCTTGCAAGCTATGCTGGTTCCAGAGGATACTCATGTACCCACTCACGCTTATGTTCGGGTTGGCTTATATAAAGAAAGATTACAAGATCTACGCCTATACGACACCTCTGGCTGTAATCGGTGCACTCATCGCACTGTATCACTACTTGCTTCAGCTGGGTATAGTGCCCAAGATAGTCCCATGCTCTACTGTAGGTTATTCCGTGGATTGTGCCAAACTATTTGTGATGAATTTCGGCTACATCACGATCCCTCTCATGGCACTATCTGCATTTATGCTTATTATCGTTTCTCGCTATTCATCAACACATGAAATATCTAGGAATTGATTATGGGTCAAAGAGGGTGGGGGTGTCGCTCTCTGATGACGGGGGTAGGATGGCATTTCCCAAAGGTGTGATCCCCAACGATAGATACCTAATGAAGAGCCTCGCAGATATGGTCAAGTCTCACAAGGTAGACACTGTCGTAGTGGGCGAGTCCAAAGACTTCCAGATGAATGATAATCCGATATTTGCGGATGCCAGATTCTTTGCCAGTGAACTTGGTCGCGAGACTGGAGTGCAGGTAGAATTCGAGCCAGAGTTCCTGTCATCCCACCAGGCATCGAGGACCAACCACGAGCTCGGGGGCAGGAACGCTTTCCTGGATGCATCAGCGGCTACGATAATATTGCAAAGTTACTTAGATAAATTAAATAATAAATAACATGATCAACTACGACGAATTCAGCAGAGTAGAAATGACAGTGGGCAAGATCCTGTCTGCAGAGCCGGTGGAGAAAAGCGAGAAGCTACTTAGACTTACGGTAGATTTCGGGCTAAAGCCATCCGATGGCTCGCCTGAAGTCTCAGATATACGCCAAGTCGTATCGGGCATTGCCAAATATTTCCCTGATGTATCAGTACTTATAAATTCCAAACATCCATTTGTCACCAACCTAGAGTCACGCATGATCATGGGGCTAGAGAGCCAAGCCATGATACTCGCTGCATCAGACAGAGACTCTGGAGCATTCTCCCTACTCGATGTGTCAGATAGTATTCCACACGGTACTAGGCTCGGATAATGCTATAATGTTGGTAACCTATGTTGCCACTTTACATGTATATATCAAGATGGTTCCCAATACCCAAGATAATCGAAATGCGATATGCTTCGATACATATATCTTCGGATAATCACATCATGTATATGGAATGTCGTAGGAAGCATAATGCACTCCTCCCCAAAGTATTTGAGAAAATATCATTTGCTCGGACAGATGACAATGATTCCGCTGATCTGATACTCAAACTCCGTAGCCTCCGTAACAAATACAAGACAGAATTCATCAAAGCAACAATCCCAGAGTCAAAAAGTTATTTGTTCGAAGCGGAGATTCCTCGTGTTGCTGACAGTGATCTGTACGAAGCTGTAGCCTTCATTATAGAAGAAAAGGCTCCAGTTACACTTTCTGATATAATATTTGGGTTCAGAATTATAGACTATAGTGACCCCAACAAATTTACCGTGTCTGTGAGTGTGGTGCCACGAGATGTGGTTAATTTCTATATAGATATCTTTAATACAGTTGGCTTTATACCGGTTACATTTAAGGTGGAAGTACAGGCAGTTGTTAATGCAGTAGTACCGATCGGGAATAAAACCAGTGTGATCATAGTATCCATGAAGAAAAACAAGATGATTATATCCATCGTTTACAACGAAGGTGTTCTGTTTGCTACTACAGTCGATGTTGGGGGTGGGATATTTGATGATGTGCTTGTTGCTAACTACCCCAACTCTACACTCGAAGAAATAGAGAAGCTTAAATTTACCGAGGATTTTATTTCCAACAAAAGGGATGGCGCGGTCCAGACTGGATTCCTAGCACATGCAGATAGGGTGAGAGAGCAGATCAACAAATACTATATATATTCGCAGACGCACAAGGCAGCGGGGGCCCCCACAGAATCCGAACCTGCCAAAGTGATATTTATAGGCAAAGAAGCATGCATCCCTGGGCTTGTGGACTATTTGAGATCTGTTCTAAAGATCCCTGTGGAGCAGGGTGATGTATGGGCCAATCTGTTCAATATTAGTAACCATATGCCCGACCTAACCAAGCCGGAGTCGTATGACTTTGTAGAGACCTCTGGGTTGCTTGTAGATAGAGATTAACAAATACTCATGCTTCATTTACTACCAGAACAGTACATAACGAGTTTGAGGGGGATGTACCTCCGACGCTTTTCGGTGCTTACCATGGAACTTTTGGCTGCCATGTGCATATTTGGCACATTATCACTGCTACCATCATTTCTGTTGCTTCGTTCAGAGAAGGCTATAATAGAGAAAAGGACCGAAACGATACTCTCTGCAACAAGTACAGTGAAGCTCGATGAGCTCAGCCAGTTTGAAGCCTCACTTCGAGAGAAGATTTCTTATATAGAGAGCGGTAACCAAGACTTCGTCCGTAGGTTGGACGAGATTCTCGCAAAGAGAGGTAGTATAGTGTTCAATAATTTCCAAGTCACCGCCAACAATGATCTGATAAGCATCAATGCAGCCGGGTTTGCTAAAACTCGCGAGGACTTACTCAGATTTAAAGATGATGTCACTGCGATCGATGGTGTTCTAGGAATCGATATACCAATATCTTTCTTTACCAAAGAAAAAGACATACCATTTAGTACTATAATAATATTTTCACCTATAATAGAACCTTAGTATGAAACATTCCAATCTCACTTTGTATATTTTTCTAACCATATCACTTCTATGTGTAGCCCTTTTCGTCTTTGCTATATTAGTAACTGCTAAGGAAAAAGTATATGTCCTAAATACCAAGGACAAGATATTTGAAGCTCAGGACAAGGCCAATTCCGCTAAAATTCTAAACGATCTCTATGATGAGACTCGTAGCCAACAGGTGATCATAGATGCACGGTTCGCCAAGGCCAGTCAGACAGTTGATGTGATCAAAGCTTTTGAGAGCTTCGCAGCTACCCACAAAGTAAAGCTCCTGGTACAAGGTATTCAGACCATCGAGAATGATGAGGGTGAGAAGGAGGCGATTCATATATCTGCTAATATCAAAGGTGAGTGGCGTCAAATAATGCAGTATTTTATAAACCTTAGGACATTTGAGTATGCATATATAACCGACAGACTAAGCTTTACCACCGAGAAAACAATCGCAAAGAACGTCAAATTGCCAATATGGAATGCAGACTTTATTATTATAATCCCACTAATTCAATAGTATGGAGAATCAACTCAAAGTAAAACCAAAAGAATACCTAGCTCGTCGCCATAGAACACTTTCACTTACGGGAGTGAATCGGTATTTCGATTGGGCTGTAATGTTCTTTTGCTTGGTTGTGATATTGATCTCTGTATCAGTCTATGCGGTCAGTACATATATAAGCTCAGTCGAGATTATCAACAAATCAGTAGAAGTTGTTCCCATGGACGTGATCAAAGGTCGCAAGGGGATAGAAAAGCTGCGTGCGGAGGTTGAGTCGGTCAAAGCGTTCGAGACTAGTAGCAAATTCTCTACAACTTCACCTATATACATTGACCCATCCCGATAACATGGTAGTATCTGATAATCGCCCTTGTAGTTCAATGGATAGAACAGCGTGAGCTCGGGAAGGGACCCGAGCGCAAGGCCGGAGCAGCTCGGCTGCGAGGTGGGGTCGCGAGATTTTTCACCAGAAAAATACTTGGGACCTTCTAAGCCGTTAATAATTTTGTTCGATTAAGTATTTGCCCTCGTAGTTAAATGGATATAACTGCGGACTTCTAAGCCGTTATTCGTGGTTCGATTCCACGCGAGGGCACAAGCCAAAAAATCCGGACTGCTCCGGATTTTTTCGGACTTGTGCCAGGCGGAGCTATGTTTCTGAGAACAGAAACAAGCGAGCCGGGTCCGAGAAAATCTATCCGCGACGGCGATAGATTATTCGTGGGCACAATTAAGAAAGCATCCCTCCTTTTGAGTACAGAAGTGCTCCCCTCGAGGGGAGATTTCACTCATCGTTGCATTAATTCTCCCTTTGAAGTGAGCACTGGCGTCTGCGCCAGGAGGGATGTTGGTAAGGGTTCAAACTTGAATTCTCTTCAATTTTGATGTAGTCTGGTAAATGCGCGCCCTTAGCTCAGTTGGTAGAGCAACCCGTTTACACCGGGAAGGTCGTAGGTTCGAGTCCTTCAGGGCGCACAACGTAAAAAACCTGCATTTCTGCAGGTTTTTCAGTTGTGCGAGCCGGAGCTATGTTTCCGAGTACGAAAACAAATTCAACATTATGCTAATATATATCGTATGAATTACGAACCAATTGGACCGTTGAGGAAAGCAGAGGGGTTGGAAATATTAGAGGGTAAAAGACAGAAGGAAATAGAAAAAAGTATCCTATTTGATATTAGAGAGCTTTTGAAAATACCTGAATATAAAATTGGGGAAGGTTCTACCGCTCAAGTATTTTACCCTAAAAAGGGAAGCGAATATGTTTGTTATAAAATCTTCCACCGCAACCCTACGGCGTATGCCAAAAGATTGGAGGATGTTCCAGAGGAGTACCATAGTATTTGGTCAGGAAACGGAACTAATCAAAAATTTCCTTGGAGAAATTCTGGACATAGGGAAATGGAAATAACTGATAAGCTTCGAGAAATTGATTCTGAGGTTGGAATTCCAAGCATGTATCTTTCTCACGAACTAGAGGGAAGCGAAGAAGGGGGGAAGTATTGGGTTTCGGATAATGTGGAAGTTATAGTTATGAGTCGTGTTATGGATGCAGTGGATCTTGAGCAACTTGTAATTAGAAAAATAGACTTACCGGAAGGGTTTGATATTGACGCTTTTTGTGCAAAGTTAGAAAAGTTTTTTGCAAAAGCTCATGATATGGGAGTATATCATCGTGATGTTGGTCCTAGAAATATAATGATAGATCTAAAAACTCATAAACCTTACGTTATTGATTATGGTATGGGAACCGACAGTGTTTTAGGGGATGAAGATCCTTATGCGCAAGAAGTTACTATAGAAGGGCAGTCTCGTAGGGTAGTCTTCAATACCGACGAACACGGCCTCAGTCTTGTAAAAAAACACTTGCATGAGTACTCTGAATTCATGAAAGATCGTTAGCATTGACAAACTTATTAATTTATATTAAATTAGAAAAAGCATGAGTACTACAATATCCAAATCAGCAACTGATTCTCTACGTATTCTAGCTGAGAAAATGGTAGAGCGAGGTTCTTTTGAGGAACAGGTAGAAAATATGCCCGGCTTCAAACTCGTTAGAGAAACTGGAAGTGGCGAGACCCCAAAGGCCCTCACTACCAGTTACCAATTTGATCTTGTAAGCGGGAGTACGTTCTATCTTGTTCAGGTGGCAGATTAGAATCTGGCCATTTTTTATCTATGCCCCCTACTATCATCGCGGAAACAAAGGAATATTTGATATTGAACAAGCCCGCAGGTCTGGTTGTTCATGGTGATGGTAGGACAGCAGAGAAGACTCTCGCGGACTGGTTGGTAGAGAATTATCCTGATATCAAGTCAGTAGGCGAGCCGTGGCAGGACCAGAAGGGCAACGCTATCTATCGTCCAGGTATAGTCCACAGGCTCGATAGGGAGACTTCGGGTGTGATGGTGATAGCAAAGACGCAGGGGATGTTCGATAGTCTCAAATCCCAGTTCCAGAACAAAGAAGTCGAGAAGATCTACCACGCGTTTGTGTATGGAATGGTAAAGATAGGTTCGGTATCCGGCAAGGCGTCGATAAACCGCCCGATAGGTAAGAGTACGCAGGATTTCCGCAAATGGTCTGCCCAGAGGGGTGCCAAAGGTGAGTTACGCGATGCAGTTACGGACTACAGTGTGATCAAGGCTTGCAATGAGCTGAGTTTCGTAGAAGCTAGTCCCAAGACCGGTAGGACACACCAGATCAGGGTACATTTCAAGGCTATAAACCACCCAGTGATATGCGACAAGCTATATGCCCCGAACCACAAGCCGATGCTCGGGTTTGACCGGACGGCTCTACATGCGAGGAATATCACATTTACCAACTTATCTGCCGAGACTGTATCATACGAGGCGGCATACCCAGGCGACTTCGAGAAGGCTATTGCACAAGTGGGTAGCCTATGTTAAAGTAGGCCTCACGATAAATACAACAAATTAATGTAAATTACATGGCCAAAATCATTTCACCAGTCAACATAGAGGACCGAACCAACCTAGATCTCCGAAGTGGGGATACTGTCAAAGTGCATCAGAAGATCAAAGATGGTGAGAAGTATCGTATCCAGCTTTTCGAAGGAATAGTTCTATCTAGGAAGCATGGAACTGAGGCGGGTGGTACATTTACCGTCCGCAAGGTAGTAGACGGAATCGGTGTAGAGCGTATATTTCCACTATTTTCTCCAAATATAGAAAAGATCGAGACAACTCGCAGGTCCAAGACTCGCCGGAGCAAGCTATATTTCATCCGCGACAAAGCTGTCAAAGAAATGAAGAGGCGTATGAAGATGGAAATGGTTTCTATCTCTACAGAAGACAAAGCAGAAGCGAAAGCTTAAATACTTTGCTATAATATCTCCCATGCCCGGGTGTTGAAACTGGTAGACATTTGCCCTTGAGGTGGGTAAGCCGTAAGGCGTGGAGGTTCGAGTCCTCTCCCGGGCACATGAAGAAAATTATTTTTGCTGTAGTAATATTTTTACTAATTGTAGTATCCTACATTGCCATTTCTCGTAGACCTGATCCGGTGGTAGTTCTGGGTCCAAGCGACGAGGTCGAGCTTACCTATACCGATGCACAGTATTCTGAGTCAGATGATCTGATCAGTGTAGATGTGCATTATCCGCGCTTCTCTGACCCAGCTATCGCAGACATTGTTGAGCATTATGCAGTGGACCCTGCCAAGGAGTTCTATCGGGTAGGTAGAACAGAAGCAGAAGAGATCAAAGAAGACTTCCCAGACTGGCCAGGCAGATACGAGTTCATTACTAGCTATACAGTCGCGACGGATACTGATCCATATATCAACATAATGTTTAGCAGATACTCTGATACTGGTGGGGCACATGGGTTAGGGTTTACTGATGTACTGGTAATAGACAGAGAGCATGGTGATAGGATAGAGTTCGCAGACCTATTTACCAATACAGGTATCGCTGCTCGGGCATTGCCTGCACTCGTCACAGAATCACTACTTGAGCAAAAGATGTCTAAGCTCGGTATATCCAAGGAGGATGCGTTGGAATCCCTAGAGGAGCCATTTGCATCTAGTCTGTCGGGTATTCTGGAGAATTATGACAATTTCTCTCTCACCCCAGAGGGTGTTACATTCTATTTCTCTCCATATCAGGCTGGGGCTTATGTAGAAGGGGAATACAGCGTGTTCGTACCACGGTCAGATCTGCAGGAGTATCTCGTGCCTGATTTCAAGGTTGTTCCGAACTAGCCAGAGTTTCGCTAGACTTAGTGTTATTTCTCTGATATAAATGAAAGCCTGGTGGCTATAGTTTAGTGGCAAAACTCAGGTTTGTGGAACCTGTATCGAGGGTCCGATTCCCTCTAGCCACCCTAGTGGGAATTATCTTAAATTAAGCTGTGGAATAAGCTTATTTCAGTTCGAGCCGTACACAAAAAACAACTATTGTGTATTTAAGTCAAGTGTGATAAATTCATCCTCAGACACAATATATCTTTTACAAAAGAATAACCAAAAACCATTAGACCTGTGGGTCAAAAAACTGTAAAATTACCAAATGAAATTAATCCTATCTGTAGTAAATTGGATCAGAAAAATCTACTGGTTTGTAGCCCGCCCAAATACCAAGGGTGTACGAGCCATAGTTGTAAATAGTGCTGGCGAGATAATGCTTGTCAAACATAGATATGGAAAGGGATTATCTCTCCCTGGCGATGGTGTTAAAAGGAAAGAGTCTTTTGGACAAGCGCTTACAAGAGAGCTGGGGGAGGAAGTAGGAATAACGAACTTCCAAATCGAAAGAAAACTAGGAGAATATGAAAATAACTATGAATATAAAAAAGATAGGGTGGTCTTACCCCCTAATTTGAGACTCCTATTTCTTGATTTTCAGATACACCGGTTAGCAATAATTTCTCCGACTGATAATAATTTGCTTCAAACTCCACTGGACTCACATAGCCCAAGGAAGAATGAAGTCTTTTGGTA
>JANNXY010000034.1:0-63426 GCA_031409775.1 bacterium
AGACTATGTGATAGTGGGTATTGTATGCGCAGTGATTGCTTTTCTTGACCATGCATCTAGTATATCTGAAAACCAAGGGTTTTCAGACTTTCCTTAGCAGAAACCCCGCCCTAGAAGGGACGGGGAATGGGGGAGATTCAAGGCAATATCTATTACTTTCATCACATATTATGTGAAAAATATACACAAGTCAATAGGGGTGTGGTTTAATCTTTGTGGATAACTAATGCAAATAAACCCAACAAATACTGATTTAGCAACTCTGATAGTATCCTTGACAAAAGAATGTGAGACAGCGTTCACCAAAGAAGCAGCAAGACTTGGCTTATTGAAAGCGGATGAACACATCGGAGTAAAAATAAATAAAGTGACATCCAAAAGATATCAAAGGGAGCTAGTCTTTCCAGTAGCTCTAACCGAGGAGGATAGGAAACTAATCTTTTCATTTTATCGTTACTCAAAAGAAGAGAAAAGGTTTCTACGGGCTGTACTGTGGGAGAGCTCTACTTATGACGTTTCAAATCGGCACTTTCAAAGCCGGGTTAATTTCTTAAATGACCTTCTGCGAAAAAAGGAATTTCCACTTAGACTTTATTGGTCTAATAACAACGCTCATGTTTCCGGAAGGCTTTTTAAAGGAAGGTGGGAGATGGGAACAATAGTAAAAAGCAAAAACAGTTTAGCTCATGTAGCCATAATACATTTCGCACCGTAACCAAACACATAAACACAAACCTCGAAATAAAATGAAAAAGCAAAAAAATCCCTTCAATAAAGCACTCCACCTCAATCCATATTCACTATCTACCATAGAAACACGTGACATATCTCCCAGAAAAAATAGGTGTGCAGACATACCTCCATTGAACAAATTAATCCGGGATCGGATGGAGGGATTGAATATTCCTCACCAGGTGATCCGTAAAGCTTTACATGTCTCGCGTTCATATGCTTATCGAATTAAACAAGGAATCTTCCCTACTTTCTATAAGCAAAAACTAGCTCTTTCAGAAATCATCGGTATTCCTCTAAAAACCTTAGTTCTCATGGAGCATGGTTTTGAAGTTGATATTCCTAAAAATAATTTGCCCGAGCTAAAGGAAAAACTTAAGGGGGATCTAAAAACACTTGCAGAGAGGCACAGTCTTCCCGGAGGCGTCATTGCAAGTCTTTTGAAGAAACAAGTTGATTCCAGGCGTGGATACTAAAGAAGTTGAAGAAAACTTAGGTCTCACAAAAAGTCAGTTTGCCATAGCACTCGTGGTGCAGTGGACAACGATTGATCTTGATTTCACGTTAGAAACACAGCCGCACCAAAAATAAAAGTGCGGTTTTTTATATTTTTGGGGTATTTAAATAATTATTCTACTTCAAAAATCTGTCTTATTTCCTTCGAAACCATCTTTAACCTTGCTTTCTCTAAATTACCTATTTTCCCTATTAAAATTTTCTGATCCAGGGTTGCGATCTTGCTATATAGAATTATTGAATCCTCCTTCAGACCATCTAACTGATCCTTATCCACACCAATGCCCTCTTTTGATTTATTTTTACTTGTAATGAAAACAACCACAACGTCATCTAGATTTTTATGCATAACCAAAACCGGTCGGACTTTGGCAGAACTGAGATCTGTAAATGGGAAAGGTGCCAGCGCGATATCTCCTTGTTTTATAGAAACTTTAGGCATATTTCGCTTTTATATCAGCCCTACTATAGGTATCCGGCTCGTCAGCGAGAAAATCGAAAGCTTGTCCATATGCATTGAGGTTGGTCACATCACTAAATGCTATAGAGTATTCCCTGGGGAATTTAATGAGCACGGCCTCGATATTCTTTTGTCTTTTGATAGCAATGCTCTCCCCTGTCTCCCTGACTTCGTCGAGGAGGTCGCTAATGTATTTGCGAGTATTACTTGAGGATATAGTTTTCATCACCAAATTTTAGCAGTTTTGTACAAATTGTGCAAATTATATAAAAACGCGTTTAAGAGACGCGAAAACTCCTATTCAGTGTCAACATACTCAGGAATCTTCATTTCAGAAACCTGTTTCAGCAAACTGCTCAGGTTTTTAAATTGCAGGGTCAATTCTGCGGGATTTCTCCTCATAAACTTCTTAATATCTTCGATCAAACAGTTACAGAAAAAGAAGTAAGCCCTTCCGAATTGATCACCCGCGAAAAAGCGAGGATAATCCACGATGCATCTGTTACGTGGATGATTAGTGAGGTGTATGCAGAGCGTTTCACCACTTGAAAGTGTGATAGTCTCCACGTTGTTCTGCTTTTGCTTGAGAACATATTTCTTCGCCCCAATGGTTCGATAAGCCACCATACACAGAGCGGTAATAAAAATTTCTTTGTTGCTGAGCAATGTCGCTGAAGCCTCTGTGTATTCAAGGCCAATTTTATTTACAGTACCAAACACCTCCACGGAAGTTACCTGCTGACTTTCTACTTCCATTAGATGCTTTTTTGCTGAAGCAAGGTCCATTGACGCTGACCTTATGAGTATTAGAGTATCTTCCATATTATCCTTTCGCGAATAGTTGTTGATGTTAAGGGGAAGCACATTGCTTCCTGACAATTTAATATAAGCTAACACTATTATGACAATCTGTCAAATATCGCCTCCTCTATTTATACAAATTATTATGATTATCTATATCGAGAAAATGAACCAAGTCATCTGTGATAGACTCAAAAACAGCCCTATAATCCCCTGTTACATTAAAGCTTTTACAACCTTCATATTTACCTTTGAGCTTATGGATATTGAGTATAGGGTCGTTCGATTCGAAAAGAAAAATCTTTAATCTATCTCTAAATGCTTGGCTAATTTTCTGATTGCCTCTCACGAGCTTTTTCTGAAATAATTTCGAGAATTTGACTTTCATAGTAAAAGCTTACTTCATTAACCATTCCATAGCTTTATCCGCATCAGTAAAGATAGGTGAACACTCTCCATCTTCAAACTCTTTGCGAGAAATAGCTATTGCTTTCTCAAGTTTAGCTGACATCTGCCTCGGAGCTTCTAGGACCAGTTCCCTATCGTTTATGAATTTCTTTAATAAACTGTTTACTACAATACTCATAGGCACTCCCATTTCCTTGGCTACCTGGGTTGCATCACGTTTAATCTTTGCATCGGTTTTGACATTTAAAACTGTTTTCATAACCAAAGTATATACAGTGGTTAAATGTTGTCAATCTACAAAATCACATTCTCCATCCACTCTATTTTCTTGAGTTCGCTCTCCCCTGCTTGGTTTGTAGTGAGATACACGCAAGCCAGATCGATCTGCCAGTCGGTGTCGTGGTATTGTCGGGTATTTTCCCCCAGGAATGTCTGGATAGTACGCTGGAGCTTGCGGATCTTGTCATAAGTCATATTCTCCTCAGCTCGAAATCTAGGATTCTCGACATATGTCACTGTTTTGACTTCTATGAAGTGAAGGTTGGTATTCCTATAAGCCACGATGTCGATCTCGCCCCATTTCTTGAGATAGTTTCTGGTGATAATTTCGTATCCCCTAGCCGTCAAGTCCTTGACCACGAAGTCCTCCCCAATATTCCCGAATTGTCTCTTTGATGAATACATGATTGTTATATTATAAGGTTTATTTCAAATTTGGATATGTTTCACGTGAAAAGTAGTGGACATAACCTTGTAAAACCCAGGCTTATATTGTGTTAGCTGACTTTTCCAAATAAGCCTTTAAATATAGGTTTCTAGACATATTAAGCAATTTATAGGGACAAATGGACAGGTTGACACTGTCTTTTAATACACACTATCCCCAGAGTTATCCACAACTTTGACAGCCTGTCTATCTGTGCGGCTAGGGAGAATCGAACTCCCGTCTAATCCTTGGCAAGGACTCGTTCTACCACTAAACTATAGCCGCAATGCAAAAATTTTATCATATATGCTAATATGACGCTAGGCTCCTGTGGTGAAATGGATATCACAACGGTCTTCGGAACCGTTATTGAGGGTTCGAATCCTTCCGGGAGCACAAAAGTTCAGCAGAATTCTATGAGTGACCACAAAAAACTATTATGAATAATAAAATCCCCCCAGAAGTCAGAGCTGTGGCAGAGACGCTAGAGAAAGCTGGCTATGAAGCATACCTAGTGGGTGGCTGCGTACGCGACCTAATCATAGGTAGGGAACCCAAGGATTGGGACCTAACTACAAATGCGAGCCCAGAGCAGATCCAGGCTCTTTTTCCACATACTTACTACGAGAATATGTACGGTACCGTAGGCGTTGTAAATGATGAAGCTACAGATGAAAGGTTGAAGAATATAGAAGTCACTCCATATAGGCTAGAATCGGGCTATAGTGACCATAGGAGGCCGGATAAGGTAGAGTTCGGCCAAAGTCTCGAAGATGACCTAAAGAGACGTGATTTCACCATTAATGCCCTCGCTATGGACTCTAAAGGACAGATTATAGACTTATATAACGGACAAGCTGATGTAAATACCAAAGTCATACGGACAGTGGGGCAAGCAGGGGAGAGATTTTCTGAGGATGCTCTACGTATGCTCCGGGCGGTGAGGTTCGCCTCGGAATTGGGGTTTAGCACATCATCAGAGACCATGCAGGGGATAATGTTACATGTGAAACTACTCGGAGATATCTCATCAGAGAGGATTAGGGATGAATTCGAAAGGATAATAATGTCCAGAGAGCCCATGGTGGGGATGGTGATGTGTGAGAAGTTGGGGATATTGCCTTATATTAGCCCTGTCTTGATCAAGACTATCGGGGTTGAGCAGAACAAACAGGCCCACAAATACGGCGTCTGGGAGCATCTGCTACGATCCCTCCAACACGCTGCCGACAGGGGCTGGGGACTGGATATCCGTCTTGCTGCATTGTTCCATGACATATCCAAGCCTGAAACCAAGCACCAGGTGGGGAATCAGACGACATTCTATGGCCACGAAGTAGTAGGGGCCCGTGTTACACGGGAAACATTGACTAACCTAAGGTTTCCCGTGAAACTGATAGAAAAGGTAACCAAACTAGTTCGCTGGCACATGTTCTTCTCTGATACCGAGCAAGTCACACTCTCTGCAGTACGCAGGATGATAGCCAATGTGGGACGTGAAAACATATGGGATCTCATGAATGTAAGGTCCTGCGACAGGATAGGCACTGGCAGACCCAAAGAAAGCCCTTATAGACTGAGAAAATATCATGCCATGATAGAGGAAGCCATGCATGACCCGATCTCGGTAGGTATGCTAAAGATTGATGGCAAGGGGATTATGGATGTTACACATGAAACTCCAGGGCCAAAGATAGGCTTCGCTCTCCATGCATTGCTAGAAGAGGTGATAGAGGACCCAAATAAAAATACAAAGGAATACCTAGAATCCAGGGCAGGAGAGCTAATGAAACTTGATGTAGGAGAATTACAGAAACTAGGGGAGAAGGGTAAAAGTGTAAAGGACAGAGAAGAAGAGAAGTTGCTCGAAAAGATAAAGAAGAGCCACGGGGTTTAACTACAAAACCGCCTTTGCGACAAGCCTATAAAGAACAAAATTTTTATATGCCGCGTTGGCGGTTGAATGAGGTGAGTACGGTGTGCTTCTCTAGGCTTACTTCAGAAATTTATATAAGTCATGAAGTTCAAATTATTTATGTGTTTGGGAACTAATGCTTACACATTGAATCCGAATGAGACCTATGAGACACCGATTCACTCGCGCTTTTTTCCGTCTACTCGACGGACAGACTATTTGAATGTACAACTGGCTCTGGATTGATTATCGCAAATCTATCGGACATGTAAAGGTCATTTACAAAATGACTGTGGATAACCCGCCTATCGGCGAGGTAAACTTATAATTTCTTGTATAAAACCTGGAAAATATTCCTCTGGAAATCAGCGATCTTTTTATTCTCGATAATCACCGCAGTCTCTGAGTTGTAGTCGATGAATGCCACTTTATCCCCATAAATTAGCTCTGTAACATTGTGCTCAAATGCACCGAAATCCGATGGCATTACCTTGAGGAATCTCTCAACTTTTGGGACTTTTTGTTTAGCTGTCTGTTCGTTGGTTATAACTTGGCGTTCAAGCTTCTTGGCATCTCGCAGATTCCTATATGCCCGGGGCAGATACTTGTCCTTCTTTTCCACACCGTCTGTGTTGGAACTGAATCGATAGAATGTTGATCCACGGGGGAGACTGCGGACGATGTCGTCGAAGACCCTTTTGGTACCATCGCGACCTTCGAGGAATCTTACCTTTAGCTTCTTGGTACTTGTGACATAAGCATCCTCGAGATCGGGGAGAATGTTAAACAATTCGTATTTCAGATCTTCGAATATCGCCTCGAGTCTGTTCGGTGGCTCGGCAGTAAATACTGCATGTTTTTTTACTTTGTTCTCTGTTACGAGCTTCTTCTCTACAAGCTGGGGCAGGATCTTAATGTAACAGTTATAACTGAATCTGCTGTGAAATGGAGCTTGGAGAGGAAGGAAAATTTGCTCGTAGCAAAGCTTATGGAAGAATTGCACGAATTATTCGACGAGTTTCTGAAGGGTGATCCCAATAAGGCCGCAAGCGAGGCTGGGGATGTCCTCGATGTGATCAATGCGATTGAGTATCATGTACAAGAAACAAGGCCTGGTGGAAGAAGTATTTATAGTCCGCAGACAGGTGATTTGATCACTAGAGCCAGACATTTCATAGATTATGTCAATAGATACTTGAATAATCTGCATTTCAACGAATGGGTCAAGTCATCCAGAAGGGAAAAGAAAAGATCGAAAGACCTCTTCAAAAAACTGCTCATTGTGAGAAGTGAGCATAGCAATCCTTCCTAACCCGACCTCGCATTTTGATCGATGCGGGGATTTTATTTGAGCTTCCTATAAATCACACAATTTTCGCTATGCGCACCTGGGAGCACACCGATACTCATGAGGAACTCATTAACGATCTCGCCACCGGTGAATTTGAAAGTTTGTTTGAAAAGCTTGGTCCATTCTAGGCGCGACTTGCCGCGATGGGATTCGAGCCACCGCTCAAATGATCCGAATTCCCTTTGTAATCCCAATATCACATTGGCATTGTGAATCGTCGCTTCTACCTTGAGCCTGTTTCTGATAATCCCCGCATCAGCGAGCAACCTCTGCTTTTCTTCTGCACCATACTTGGCAATCTTTTTTATATTAAATTTGTCATAGGATTTGCGGAAATTCTTTTCCTTTTTCAGTATCGTATCCCAAGAAAGTCCCGCCTGGTTGATCTCGAGTATTAGCCTGCCAAATAATTCATAGTCATCGTGAATAGGGAAGCTATACGCAGTGTCATGGTAAATACGGTGGAGGTTATCCACAGGCAGGTTTTTTACGTAGGTGCAGTAGGACATCGGATTATACCCCGATCATCCAAATTCCATTCTCTAGAAATGCTTCGATGCTTTGGCGATTGGCTTTATTGATTAGATTGGGATGGGAAATTTTGTTTTCTTTGGCATATTCTACGAGCTTGATAATCCTTTTACCCTCCATATATGCAAGCCTTTTGTGATAGCTGTTGGTCAATGCTTTCCCCACAATTTCTTCCATAATTTCTGTCTTGCCTTCGGTTTGGAATTCTCTAAATGCACTGTAGTATTTCTGCCTATCTATAAATTTGATATTGATCGGCACGAAACCCTCCCTGATCAATAAATAATTATTCAAAACTCTGCCGATACGACCATTGCCGTCGATAAATGGGTGAGTGTATTCAAAGGTGAGATGAAACTTGGCGATTTTTTTAATAATTTCGTTACTACTGCCGTAATACTCTGTAAACATCTTTTCTAGCCTCGGATGAATTTCTTGTGGTCCTGGAGCGATATGGTTACCTACTCTTACGTATTCTTTATCTTTCCTGAACCTTCCTGCTATCTCATCTCGAATATTGGATATGAGTATTTTGTGAAGCAAAAGGATTGTGTCGAAATCTAACTCTCTTTCCTTTGCTATTTTATTTATATATTCGACCACTCTAGCGAGATTCTTGGCCTCAAAAATTTCTCTTTCGGAAATATATCGATCAAGCTCTATTTGCAGCAAAATCCTGTCAGTTTCTTCGAGGCTTAGAGTACTATTCTCTATAGCGTTTGAGTTATAGACATGCTCAGGTATTTCTGCTTCGGAGAGAACCTTGATCAAAGACTCTTTGCCCGGAAGAGCATTCTGATACCTTTGTTTAAGTAAATCTATTTTTTTATAAACATTCAACCTTTTAGCCATATGACTACTATTATAGTCTTTTTCACACTTTTGTCAATTAAACCGTGAAAATCGACGAAAAAATGTGCTTTTTCATGGTTTTGAGCTGATCTAGACGAGATCATGTCGGCGCAACCGTCCATTAGGCGCCGACGACAAGTTCTATCGGGCAGTGATCTGATCCATAAATCTCGTGGTGGATTTTGGTGGATTCGAGTTTTTTAATTAAATCAGGAGAGACGAAGAAATAGTCGATGCGCCAGCCGACGTTGCGCTCGCGGGCAAATGTCTTCATATCCCACCAGGTATACGCGTCCTTCTTGTCGGGATAGAAGTGCCTAAATGTATCGATGTATCCGGCCTCGGTGACTTCGTCGAGCCATGCGCGCTCGATAGGGAGGAATCCTGTATGGTTCTCGTTCTCCCGCGGCCTCGCCAGGTCGATCTCTTGATGGGCGGTGTTCACGTCGCCGCAGAATATCACCGACTTGCCACTCTTTTTAATTTTGTTTATATATTTAAGAAAGGCTTTATAAAATTCTAATTTATACTTGAGCCTCTCGATCCCACCTCCGCCGTTGGGGAAGTAGGATGTGATAATTACAAAAGTTTTGTAATGAAGTGCAATCAGGCGGCCTTCTTGGTCGAGCGTTTCTACACCGACTTCGTATTCTACCTTCATCGGCAGATTGTCTTTACGTACATATATGGCTGTACCACTGTAACCCTTGCGACCCTTGCTATGGTCAAAGTAGGAAGTGTAGCCAGCGGGGGAGTGAAGCGCGAGGTCGAGCTGGACTTTCTCGGCTTTGGTTTCTTGCATACAAATAAAATCAGGCTTCTCTCCTAGAAGCCATTCCATGCCACCTTTCTTATTCCACGCCCTAATCCCGTTTACATTCCAGCAGATGAGTTTCATGAGGGTATTATACTACGTCGCCGCTTAATGGACATCTTGGCGACGTCATTCTGCTGAATGAAAAAGGTGCAGGAGTCCGGGGGACTCCTGCACCTTCGATTGGTGGCTGGCTCAGCAGCTGAGGTAGAAACCTTCGTCCGCCGTGGCTTTGAATTTGCCTTTTAGGGCAGATTTGACTTGACCGACCATGCCTTCATCGAGTTTCACGAACACGATCGTGTTGTACCCCCCGGAACTGGTTTCCGGATCATACCTCTGACTGGTCACGAGGATACGATCGTTTTTGAAGACAATTCCTTGAGCGTCGATTTTACCCAAAGCTTCAAGGAACTCACTGAGGTTACACTGTCGATTCCGCATCTCGGTAACATGCATCACATGACCATCTCTGACATGATCTTGGCCTGGGTAGACCTTGAGATCACCTTCGAGGATTATGATGGTTGCAAGCGCTGCGATTGAAGCGGACTTGGTACGACGTGATATTTTCATAACTAACTCTGTCTTTCTTTGGTTTCTGACACGGAACAAGTTATAGTACGAGACACACTCCCGCACTAGTTCCGTTCCAAAGCTTACTCCTTTAAAATAATTTGTAAAGGGACTTCACGCACTTTTCATCTACCTTTGTTATGAAACCTCTTGTGGATATCTCGGAGATGCGAGTCGGTGATATGGGTATAGATCTGCGTTGTGCCGATGTTGGCATGGCCTAGCAGCGCCTGCACACTACGGAGATCCGCACCGTTGCGCAGTAGGTCTGTGGCGAAGCAATGACGGATCACGTGGGGAGTAACCTTCTTGCTTATACCTGCCTGGGTAGCATAACCTTTGACAATTCTCTCTATCGAGCGACGGGTGAGACCTTCGCCTTCTTTCATCGCTTTGCGCTCGCTGCCGAGCTTTACAAACAAGGCTTCGTCGAGATCCTTCCTAATATTTAAATATTCTTTGATCCGAGCTTTGCATTCATCGGAGAGGAACACCACTCGGACTTTGCTACCTTTACCCAAGACTGACATCTCGTCGCTATGTAGGTCGATCTCGCGAGTGAGAGCACAGAGCTCGGATACGCGGAGCCCGGTAGAGAAAAGTAATTCAAATATTGCTTTGCCTCGGGCTTTTTTCTCGGGATCTTTCTCTTTATCCGGTGCTTCCATAAGCCTTTTTAATTCATGTTCTGATATTAGATCGAGTGACCTCTCGGGGACCTTGGCGAGCTCGATGGTCTCGGGGGAAAGGGTCTTGATATTTCTCTTGGCCATAAACTTGAGAAAAGATCGTAGTGCGATAAGGTAGTAGTTCTGTGTGCGTTTCTTCATCGTTGCACCGGTCTTTTTATTATTCCCAGCACTCTGCCTGTTGAGCCATAGCCTGAATTCGCGGACTTTCTCGTGGGTAATTGCATCAGGAGTAGTCACTTTGGCAAAGTCCATAAATACTGTTAGGTAATGATCATAGTTCCTGGCGGTGCTTATGGCTCGACCCTTCTCGATCTCTATGTATTCGAGGAATTGCTGCTTTAGTTCACGGAGATTGTGCGACATGAGTCTATTGTAGCAAATTTGACATATTAGGCCTATTTAATATATGATATTATAATATTAACTTATAATACATTTATTATGTCTACACTATCTGTTCCCATAACAGCCAAAATAGAGGAAGTGCTCGAGGATATGATAAGCAACGGAGTGGCCGACAATAAAGCCTCGCTTGTTCGCCGAGCAATTGAAAAATTTGCCGAAGACACTGTAGTTGAAAGAATTCTCCGTGCCGAGAGAGATATAAACGAAGGTAAATTTCTGCAAGGAGATCTAGACAAGCTTTCTGCCAAACTAGACTAATCTCATGATCGAATTATACTATGCCGTTTCGTTTATTAGGCAATATAAAAAGCTCAATCCAAGCCTCAAATCAGAAATAAAGGAAAAAATCCAGCAATTCAAAAATAAAAAGAATCATACGGCTCTGAAGGTCCATAAGCTTTCGGGCAGATTAGATGGAAAATACTCTTTTTCTGTGAATTATAAAATCAGAATTATCTATAAGTATGGGGAGGACCAAAATGAAGCCTTCTTCCTCGATGTAGGAGACCATTCTATCTACTAATTTCCTAACGCGCGAGAAATTAGACAAAATCCATATATATGCTAGTATGGCCAATATGTTAACCAAGACCAAAAAGACCAAGGTAATAAAGGAAGCCCAGATCCACGATGTGGACACTGGTTCTCCTGAAGTGCAGGTAAGCGTAATCTCCAAGCAGATCGACGAGCTAGCTAAACACCTCAAGAAACACCCCAAGGACAAGCATTCCCGCCGTGGCCTACTAGGCATGGTTGCTGCCCGCCAGAAGCATATGAAATACCTCCTCAAGAAAGACCCAAAGCGCCACGCAATCCTCGCCAAGAAAATCGATAACAAGAAGAAGTAATCCAAACCGCCGCAAGGCGGTTTTTGTTTTGAGAACAAAATGTCATACAATCATACATTAATTTGTTGTATTATTAGACAATTTGGTGTATAGTTATTTGTATATGGCAAACATACGAAGTATATTTATAAGAAATATGAGAGTGCAAAAGGGTTACTCCCAAGAAATGGTCGCCAAAGACCTCGGTATTTCTCGTGCGTCTTATATCAATATTGAAAGTGGGAAGAGGCAACTAGAACTCGAGGAAGCTGGCAACTTGGCTCGCATGTTTGAAATCTCAATTGAAGAATTACTGCGGGGTAAAGTCGACGCAAAGGAAAAAATTTCATTGAGAAATGAAAGTTCAGAAAAAACCCCTAAGCAAAGCCGGGACGAAGAGAGAATTTCTGTACCCCAAGAAAAAGTAGACAAATTCAAGCAAGTTTTATTGTATATTTTGTCCAAAGTCGGAGGCAAGCCAAATATTGGCCAAACAGTATTGTATAAACTCCTGTATTTTATCGATTTTGATTATTATGAAAAATACGAGGAGCAGCTAATAGGGGCAAGATACATCAAGAATACGCACGGACCAACCCCTGTTATATTTTCAAAAATCACTGAAAACCTAGAATCACACGGTAAGATTGAGGCAATAAAAAGCAAATTCTACAAATATGACCAGACCAAATATCTCATAAATCCAGAATTAAAACTTGATCTTTCTTCTCTATCTGCCCAAGAGCTGGCCCACATTGACTGGGAATTAGAAAGACTTTCTGATATGACAGCAAAAAAGATCTCTGATTTATCTCACAAAGACACCCCTTGGCGTATAGCAAATGATAAGGAGGTACTTAATTATAATTATGTTTTTTATCGCCCAGAAGAAACTTCTGTAAGAGAGTATGAGCCACTTTAATCATCTACCAGAATTCGACAGGGAATTCAAAAGGTTAGCAAAGAAGTATCGCACCCTAACCAATGACTATGCTGATTTCGAGAGAATGATCGCTCAAAATCCAACAGGTCTAGGAAAAAACTTTAGAATACTTCACGATTCATTGAGTGTAAAAATTATTAAAACTTATCTGTTTTGCGATTCTCTCAAAGGAAGGTCCCTCCGACTAATTTATGCTTTTCATAATGACAGACTTGATTTCATGTATATTGAAATATACTTCAAGGGAGACAAAGAAAACGAAGACAGGGAAAGGATCAAAAGCTACCTAAAATCAATATAGTTGTATTTATCCAAATATCAGGTATCCTTAACCTATAAACCAATCAAATGACCGTAATCAAACACAAAGAACAGCGCGTCGGTATATTTATAGATGCGCAGAACCTCTACCATAGTGCACGTAACCTATACAGTGCCCGCGTCAACTTCGCTGCGGTTGTAAAGGAAGCCCTCGAGGGTAGGGCTCTCATCCGTGCACGAGCATACGTCGTGTCTACCGAAGGTGGGGAAGAGAATAATTTCTTTGAAGCACTGGGCAAGAGCGGTATCGAGGTCAAGACCAAGCCTCTGCAGATATTTGCAGGGGGTCAGAAGAAAGCTGACTGGGACGTAGGGCTCGCGGTAGATGCGATAGCGCTCGCACCCAAGCTCGACACCGTGATCCTCGCCACAGGTGACGGGGACTTCTGTCCGCTCGTGGAGTACCTACAGATGCACGAGGGTTGTCAGGTAGAAGTAATATCATTCGGCAAGTCTAGCTCTGGCAAACTCCGCGAGATCGCAGACGACTTCATCGATATGTCCGAGGATCCCCGCAAATTTTTAATTAACTTCCGCCGCGGTCCTACTCGTAACCCACGAGGCAACAGAAACAATACCCCCGCACCAGCTCAAGAAGACTCTAGAAGGATTCATCCGTAGACCAGCTCCATCTCGGGCATCGTAGTGCCATTTCTCATAACTTCGCCATCGTATCTGTTGCCAGTATCTATAAATCCTAGTTTCTTGTAGAAATCCACCGCACTGGTATATGTAGCCACCCGAACGATGATCCCGAGATGTGGATCTGCGAAATCCTTCGCAATCTGCCACAGGCTGTGCCCGACGCCTTGGCCTTGGTAACCCTCCAGTACATACATCGCTCTCAATTCATTGTGATCATGATGCCTCACCATGGTTGCTATACCTACGATATCTCCACCACACTCTGCGACCAGACGGCATTCGGTAGGCAGAGTGCTCGCAATCCTCGCTGACATTTTATCTATTTCACTAGGCTCCAATGAGTCCTTGAAGCTATATTTTATGTCTCCTCTCGTGATACCTAGGTCGGGGTTGGGATAAGTTGTAAGCCAAGTCTCACGTATTACCTCGAGTACACCGCGTGCATCATCCGGCACCGCCTTTCTGATAGTTATTTTTGGGTTCATGTGAACTATTTTAGCACTAAATATAAAAAAGGAAGTTTTACGGTTAACTTCCAATCGATACGCCCGGAACGAATCCTGTCGATGTACTTATCTGACAACAGTATAACCTATTCGTCAATTATTGTGCGGAATGATTACTGATTAATACATAGAATAACCTTTATTTGCAACATATTTGTATATATGCTATAATTTTGTTCGTAATAAGTAACAAAATACATATGGAAAAATTGTTTAATCCCTGGAATGAAAACAAGAAATCCCTTCACGAAAATGAAGAGAATAAGTTCTATCTGGGTCAGGTTGATGGTAGGGATGCAACTGCGATCCTGTCGCAGGCAAAAGTATTTGATACAAAAAGATTGATTAGAAAGGTAAGTAGGATTGATGAAGAGAAATTTAACTTATTGGTGGTCAAGCTAAAAGAAGTGTTGTTTGGGAAATAATTTTGCCCCCACTTGTGGTGGAGGCGAGCCCGAAGGCATTTATACATACATATTACACCAAGCATTATAATTGTCAACCGAATTTATGAACATCAAAAACCCTAATTTAATAATTAAAATTGAGAAAACTGGCCTCACAGACAAAGAAGCTTTAGTTTATTTATCATTACTCGAGCTAGGTGGAGCATATCCATCCAAGATTGCAGAGTACTCGGGACTAAATAGATCAACTGTCTACAAAATCCTCCTTAATCTAAATATCAGAGGAATGGTAAGCGAGATAGAGAAAAGTAATAAGCTATTCTACCAAATAGAAAATCCAAACAAACTTATCAAATATGCAAAAGGTAGGCTAAATATATTGGAAGATGAAATAATTCATACGGAAAAACTTGTTCCGGAACTCGAGGGAATTTACAAAGGCTATGGAAATAGGCCAAAGATCAAATACTTCGAGAACACAGATGGATTGGTGGCTATTTACGATGACATGATTACAAATACAAAGAAATACGAAATGCTAGCGTTCTCTAACGTTGCAGAGTTGGAGAATGTCATACCCGCGAAGTTTTTCGCAAATTTCAGGAGAGAAAAGGAAAAGTTGGGGATTACTACTAGGGGAATTGTGCCAGATACAGCTGGGGATAGGGGATACAATGCCAAAATGTTTGTGGGATTTAAGCCAGAGATCGTACCGGTAATGCGATTTATAGATAAAGACAAATTCCCGTTCAAGGGAGAGATAACTATCTATGGTACGAACAAAGTAGCAATAGTTAACCTGAACCAGGAATACCTCACTGGGCTAATCATCGAAGACGAAACCATTCATCAAATGATGAAGATGATATTTGAATTATCATGGGATCAAGTGCTATAAGTAACTAAGAATTCTCTGCCTCACCTACCTCTTCATCTTCTGAATCATTGGGGAGCACATCCCGATTACCGTCAAAATTATTATAGCCAGAGACTTGTGTTGTGTCTTAAAAGGCAAAGTATAACGAAGAACCTGGATTCATCGCTGATTTTGGTTACGATATATTCAACACACTCATAGACGCATACGCTGATACAGATGAGAAGTGGGTAAGCAATATTCAGAAAGCCAATACTTCGGGAGTTTCTGGCCCGATATCATTCGATGGGAATGGAGTCCGCATCCAGTCGATTGTGATAAACAAGATAGAGGGAGGAAAGATTGTTCCGGTTGAGTAAGTAATGCCCCTTTGAGACAAAGGTGCTAAAATACCCTCGTGTCCATCCTCCCCCAACTCATCATCAACTCTGTGATCGCGGGATCGATCTATTCATTGGTCGCGCTCGGATTCAACCTGATCTATGGCACCACCAAGTTCTTCAACCTCGCACATGGAGTGCTCGCGGCAGTTGGCGGTTATGCTGTCTTCTACTTTACTAAAGAACTCGGTCTACCTCTTATCCTGTCCGCAACTGTCGGAATCCTGATTGCAGGTCTCGTGGGGTATCTCATCGACAAATCAGTCTTTCGTGCTCTACGTGCGCGCAAGGCATCTGGCATGGTCTTTCTCGTAGCATCACTCGGTATCATGACCGCGCTCCAAGCAGTCATCGCTATTATTTTCAGTAGCCAGTTCCAGACGCTTTCGACTGGATCATTCGAGGTCTATGAAGTCGGAGGTGGGGTCATCACGCAAGTCCAAGTCATTATTCTAGCTCTTGTGATCGCGATCATGCTGGGACTGGCTGTGCTCCTCAAGTATTCACGATTCGGCAAAGCGGTGCGCGCCATCTCTGACGACGAAGAAGTTTCGAAAATTGTGGGAATTGATACCGAAAAGATTATTGGCCGCGTCTTCTTCATCGGTTCTGCGATCGCGGGGCTTTCGGGAATACTTGTCGGATTCGACACCGGTATCGAGCCTGGTATGGGATTGTCACTACTACTCAAGGGTGTGATCGCGTCGATCATCGGAGGGATTGGCAATGTATACGGTGGAGTGCTCGGAGCATTCTTCCTCGGCTTTATCGAGAACTTCGGGATCTGGAAGATCTCTGGGGAGTGGAAGGATGCGATCGCCTTTGGAGTGCTTTTATTATTCCTTCTTTTCCGCCCGCAGGGTATTATTAGAAAATAATGGAATACTTCATCCACCTCGGCATCCTCGTCTCTATCTACGCCATCCTAGCGATGTCACTTAATCTGGTGGTTGGTTACACAGGACTGCTCTCGGTCACCCAGGCAGCATTTTATGGAATCGGTGCCTATGCTACAGCCATCCTCATCACTTCATATGATGTAAACTTCTTCCTCTCGATCCCGATCGGTATGGGAATCGCCGCGATAGTAGCATTCATTATTGGCTATGTGCTGTCGAAATTCGATGGAGATTATTTCGCCCTCGGATCATTTGGCTTCAATATTATTATCTACAGCATCTTCCTAAACTGGCAAGGACTCACTCGCGGACCTCTCGGTATCCCTGGCATCGACCGGCCGGAGATATTTGGCTATGAATTCTCCGAGAACATTCCTTTCCTCATCCTCGCGGGACTCTTCGCAGTTGCTACTTATTTCTTCTCTCAGTTCATCGTGAACTCTTCATTCGGTCGCGTGCTCAAGGCTATCCGCGAGGACGAGGGAGCGATACAGATCTTCGGCTACAAGACACATTATTACAAACTCATCATCTTCATGATCAGCGCTATGATCGCTGCAGTTGCTGGGTCACTCTTCGCTTCCTACATCACTTTCATAGATCCTTCGACCTTCAATCTCAATGAATCCATCTTCGTACTCTCAATTATTATCTTGGGAGGGTTGGCAAATAACAAAGGTGCTGTATGGGGCGCAGTATTCCTAATCTTGCTACCCGAGGCCCTGCGCTTCGTCGGCTTCCCGACCGATGTTGCTGCCCAGATGCGACAGGTGGTGTATGGGCTCATCCTCGTCTTCCTGATGCTCTATCGGCCGCAGGGACTCATGGGGGAGTATAGGTTATAATTACGGGTATTAATTTATACAAATATGAACAAAAATCACTTCACACCATTCGAGTATTATCTACCAAATGGGGCCAAGATCGACATTGATGACTTCATCAAAGCCTCAAGTATGAACTTAGAAGACGAAAATTCATTCCCCCAATTCTATCTCGATACACAGACGGGAAATATTTGCGAGGTCCTGACCGCAGAGGCCCTCGTCAACCTAGTGGAGAAAATAGGGATGTCAGACAGGTATCTGAGTATCAGTAGCATGACAGAAAAGAACTATGCAGAGATACTTGATTTCCTGATCGAGATGCCTGGCAATCCATTGTCTAAAGCCGAGAAGAAGAAGGCGAAAGACATGCGAGCCAAAGCAGGCTGGGAAGCTGCGGTAACCTATATCACTAGCATCGCACCAGAGTTCCCACTTATCTTCGAATTCGAAGTGAGGGACTATATACTAGAATATGTAGAGCATTACATGGAAGAATTTCCCAAAGGAAAGATAGAGAAAAAGTTTCTTGGTTGCGGGAATTGTCCCGCATGTAAAAACCTCAAGGAAGGTAATGTAGGGATGAATCATGTTCGCGATGGGATGGCTGGATTGTCATTTGCATCATTTCCGTCGAGGGGATAAAAGGTCAAACAATGAAATCTTCTTGGATAGCGGAGAACTCAATCTGGACGAGAGACAGGTGAAGGTTACTGAATTTCTAAAAAAAGAAAAAGGTACTATCCTACATAGTTACTGGCAAAGGCATGTGTCCATGGGAAGACTCCGGTGGTCTCTGGGGATTCTATGAAAAGGTGAAGATTCTGAAGGGTAAAAAGAGTGAGGAGAGAGATGAGATTATAGAATGGTTGTGTGATTTAGGTGTACTAGATGGGGATGGAAATATCGAGAAACAAATAAAGAAGCTCGATTTGAGCAAGTTTGAAAATATTATTCTCACACCTCCCACATCTTCTTGAATGTTACCTCGCTAAACTTCTCTATATACTCATCATCGGCATCGAGGTAAAAGCATATAAGCTTCGTGCATTCGAGTTCTCTCCCAGCTTCCTGAAGCGACGATAATTCTCTCTTGAAATTTGTTCTTTCAAGACTTGAACACACCTGAATGACTTCTACTATTTCACTGTTCTTCTTCAATACAAAATCAATTTCTTTATTGTTCTTGGTCTTGTAATAGAAAAGCTCTAGACCTTGTTGCGCGGCTCTCTTGTACAGCTCGATTGCAACAAATGCCTCATAGATCTTTCCACGATCTTTGGTAATTGTCTTTTTCTTGGCTTCGATGTAGCCAGTGTCGATCGGGTAGATCTTGGAGTAGCTTTTTATCCCTTCCTTTATCTTCCTCGAAAATCTGGTCACCTTTATAATTGCAAAAACCTCCTCGATATAGGCAAGGTATTTCTTGATGCTTTGTAAGCTTTTGATACCCAAGACTTTCTGAAGGGAACGCATAGTAACAGGTAGGGCAGGTGAGGCCAGAATGAAATCGGCAAGACTCTGCAGATCTACTACATTCCTCACTTTGTAACGATCGACAATGTCTCGGAGAATGAGTGAATCAAGCAAAGTGTTGAGGTAATTACTTAGATTCGCATTCAATATAAGTTCAGGAAACCCACCGGTCTTTATATAGGCATCCAGAGTGCCGCTATCCCTTCTCTTGTTATGGACAGTAAGATATTCTTCATACGAAAATGGATAAATATGAATTGGCACATGCCTTCCGGTCAAGGCAGTAGAAAGCTCTCTGCTCAAGAGGCGCGAATTCGAGCCGGTGACGATGACATTCTTTCCGTTTCTATGAAGTTCATTTACAAGATATTCCCATTTGTCGAGATTCTGGATTTCATCGAAGAAATAATATTCGGTATTGCCATACACACTATTCAAAGCCTCGAGAATATCGACATGTAATGCTTTGTCGGATAGTACTTCATTATCGAAATTTGCATACGCACAGTCTAAGTCCTCTATCATCTTCACACAGAAGCTCGATTTGCCAGATCTCCGGGGACCGAGCACTACTTTAATAAGTGGTTGCGGGAGCAGGGTAGAGATTTTGCTGTCAATCTGGCGGGGCAGATATTTCTTGGATTTGAGCTCCGAAAGCTCATTTCTCTGGTTTTCTATTACTTTTTGGATGTTTTTGGTAGTCATAAGTGACAAAATTAATGATTTTTGTCCACTATAGCGCTTATAAGTGACAAAGTCAATGAAAATGGATACTATAATATTTATGCCTACCCTCGCTCTCCACAACCTCCAGAAGCACTTCGACGGGATCAAAGCAATGAATAACTTGTCACTCTCTTTCGAGCAAGGCAAGATCACAGGCCTCATCGGGCCCAACGGTTCTGGGAAGTCGACTCTCATCAACCTCCTTACCGGCTTTGTGCCATTTGATTCTGGAATTGTTGTTGTCGGGGAAACGACCAAACTCTCTCGGATAAGACCCTATGAAATTGCCTCGTTGGACATTACGCGCACTTTTCAAGATGTAAAATTATTTGAGCAGATGACTGTGCTCGACAATGTTCTCGTCGTTCTCACCGAACGCAATGTCTGGGGAGCGATTTTTGAAAAGCATAAGACCTATCATATTGAAAAAGCTAAAGAAGTACTCGAGCGTGTGGGCCAATGGGAAAAGTGCGACGAGCTCGCCGCCAACCTCTCCTACGGCCAGCGCAAGCTCCTCGAGATCGCGCGTGCTATGGCGATGGAAGCATCGGTCTATTTCTTCGACGAGCCGTTTGCTGGACTCTTTCCCGAGATGATCAAAGTGGTGACTTCTATTGTCAAGGAATTGCGAGACAAGGGGAATACGGTGATCCTCGTAGAGCACAACATGGAACTCATCCGCGAACTCTCCGATCATTGCATCGTCATGGATTCGGGCAAACTCCTCGCGGAAGGGAAGCCTGAGGATGTATTGGCGAGGAAGGACGTGGTGGAGGCGTATTTGGGGGAGTAGTTACTGTGACTTAATTAGCTCCTCGATATACTTTCCCTGCTCATATCTCTTGCCATAAGCTTTGACAGCGTAGAAAACAGAGGAGAACAAGTCGAACATATGTTTGTTGGATATCTTCACTGCAAACTCTTTGTACCAGTCAATAATAAATATCTCATTATCGATAAGGAAGAATTCTGCTTTCTCATCTAGGAAGTCATTGGGCACCTTGACCATATCTTCGAGACGCCCAGTAAAGGCCCTAGCCACAGTCACTGCTTCGGTGTCAAATCTCCGAAAGAGACTATAAGCGAGATCTTCATGCACGATAGCATCGATAATAAAACGTCTGTTGCCTATCTCTTGACTTATACTCTGAACATCGGATGTCTTGCTTTTCCTAATAGCTTCGCTAAATGACTTGCGAGGCTGGATACCGATCAGTCTACTCTCTCTGGGCTTGGAGAGGATTTCTTTCCAGACATGTTCGATCGCATCGAGTCCTCGGTAAATGGTGATCCCAGGAAGTTCGAGCAGGGGGGTAGTGAGTTTGTGCATACATGCAACGGTACGCCCGGTTTTGAAGTACAAATTCCTTTTGCCAGACTTCTTCTTGCCAACCATCTTTTTCTGGATAAGCTTTCTCAGATTATATTCGACTGTTGAGCGCGGTAGCCCTGAGAGACGGGCAATCTCTGCTAGTAGTAGAGGTCTACTTAGGACCTGGAGAATTATTTCTTCATTATGCATGATGGAAGTATAGGCCAAGAATTACAAATAACCAAATTTGGTTATTTGTAATTCTAGCGTACCCTTATATAACAACATATATTGCAACCCATGTCTGTGACTATAGTGAAAATAAAAAATGAAGCGTAAGCTTAGAAGATATATGAAAAAATTAATTCCACTTGTTATCGCCGTCATTATTATCCTGTTCTTTGTTAGCAATAAGAAGGACGAAGTTCAGGTGGCCAAGATCGGTGTCATCGCACCGCTTACCGGTATCGTCGCCTCCTACGGTGAAGATATCCAGAAAGGTGTTCTTGCTGCAGAAATCAGTACCCCTTCTCTCATTTTCGAAGATGACAAATGTGAACCAGCATCTGCGGTGTCTGCTTTCAACAAGCTCATAAATGTTGACAAAGCCACCATCATTATCGGCCCCGGCTGCGGATCTCCACAGGAAGCCATCGTACCACTTCTTAAAGACAAGGAAGCCGTGGTGATTGTCTCATCGGCTGCATCACAGAATCTCTATGAGCAGAGCGGAGGTAAATTCTTCAATATCCAGTATTCGCTCGAATCTGAAGCGGCATTCCTTGCAGACAAGATGCTCGAACGAGATCTACAGAAAGTGTTGGTTATAAGTTATAAAAATGCTTTCTCACAAACTGTAGCAGATAGCTTCAAAGCGAATTTCAAAGGGGAAGTGGCCAGAGAAATCAAGTTTGCTGAGAACTCAAGTGATATTACTACCGAGATTGCCAAGCTGAAGGGCTTGGATTATGACGCGATCATCGTGACCGATATCACTTTCTTCTTTGTGCAAGGTTCGGAGAAGTTAAAGCAGTACGGAATCACTGTTCCTGTCTATGCATCATATGTTGCAGAACTTCCTGCTGTGAGACTACTTGTCGAAGGTGTGTTCTATTCGTACCCAGGAGGATTGAAGGGAGATAAGGGTGCAGTGTACGAGCTTTCCAAGGAAGCAGGGATAATGGCGAATGATGCAAGCGCGAAGTGCGGTAGTGATGCGGCTTGTGTGAAGAAGTTCTTGATGGATTCTGGAGAATTTGATGAGGTAGGGACTTCGAAGCGGGAGATAGTGTTGAAGCAGATTGTCGGAGGGGAGGCAGTAGAGGTCAAATAATCACCTCCCACCTAGACATCATATCCAAGGAGTTCATTGCTCTAGGTCTCACCAATATCAGTACTTACTCACTATTCGCGATCAGTCCGACATCAGAGATATACCCAATGGAAAATGGGGTACCTAGAGTAGTTTCACAGATAGAACTCAAATAGGCTAAATGTGAGATAATGGTCTGATGGAACATCCAAAAATACTTCTGAAGTTACTAAACATCAATGTACATTACGGTGGTGTGAAGGCTCTAGATGGGGCCTCGATCCAGGTGGGTGCGGGAGAAGTGGTGGCACTCATGGGTCCGAATGGCGCTGGCAAATCTACCATATTGAAGACTATTTTCGGCCTGGCTCCTATCGAATCCGGCAAGGTAATATGGGAGGGAAGTGAGATCGAGCTCAAGCCATATGAAGTGGTGGAACTTGGTATCTCATTCGTACCACAAGGCAGACGTGTCTTCAAGCACCTCACAGTCTATGAGAATATCGAGATCGGTGGACATGCTATCCGCAACAAGAAGGTGCTCAAAGAACGCGTCGAAGAAGTCTTGGCGCTTTTCCCAGCACTCAAGGAGAAGCTTCATCAGAAATCGGGTCAGCTCTCGGGAGGTCAGCAGCAAATGGTGGCTCTGGCGCGCGGGCTCATCACCGATCCCAAGCTTTTGCTTCTCGACGAACCATCACTCGGGCTAGCGCCAAAAATTGTAAAAGAGGTTTTTGCTAAAATTAAAGAAATAAACGAAAAAAAAGGTACTGCAATTATTGTCGTTGAACATAATATCAAATCTCTCCTAGGAATAGCAGGCAGGGTATATGTTTTAGACAAAGGAAAAGTGGTATCGGAGGGAGCAGGAAGGAACTTTATTAATAGTGATATTCTGGAAAAAGTCTTCCTGGGAAGACTTTGATTTGTTGGGTTGTACTATTTTTTGACTGTTTTGTATTCTATACCTTTGCTATAATTGAAGTCAAATGAATCCCGATGAAATAAAAAGCCAAGAAAAGCCCAAGGAAAAGAGCAAGATTATATTCTCTGCACCACCTATGCGACCTGGCGGTGTAGTGACGAGCAGCCCAGCTCAGTCAGTAGAAGCAGAACACGCGAACAAAGAAAAAACTTCTGATATCCGTAGCTACGCATATGACGCTGGTTCGATCACAAAGGACAGACATCTGGCACCGGACCAGAGAACTGTCGCAGCCAACAGAAATTTCGTCGAAGATTCTGGCACATCAGCACCGCTCGATGCTGAGACTAGGTTCAAGATAAGTAAAGGGCTAGACCTACGTAACCTATCTGAACCAGCAATACCTAGCACCACCGACCCTAATCCTTCTTCCAACATCCGATCCTTTGCTTATGATATCAAGTCAGAAGTAACCGACAACAACATATCGGTTGCACAGATGGTGCTAGCAGAGAACAGGCAGCGAGAAGAATCCGGTACTACCGCAGAGGACCTACAAGCCAAGGCAGCTAGTAGCGGGATCATGCGATCGCTCCTCATATCTATAGGGGCGATCGCCATACTCGGGGGAGCTGGTATGCTCGTATATACATTTATCCGTACACAACCAGTACCAATACTTTCTGACACTCGTGCTCCAGAGGTACTGAGAGTAGACAAGACTTCTCCGATACTACTACCTGATGCGAGCAAACGAACTATGGTTCAGAAAATCGCCGAGGCTAGGGGTGCGAGTGCACCGATCGATACAATCGTAGATCTAGAACCTACGCTAAATATAGATGGTAACAAACAGATACTTACTTCTGCAGAGTTCATAGCTATATTTGATTCCAATGTCCCAGAAGAGCTATCTAGAACTATCCAGGATGAATTTAGTTTTGGTATCTACGCACACGATACGAACTCGATATATATGGTGCTCCGCGCAGATAACTATAGCAATGCCTATGCAGGCATGCTAGCGTGGGAGAAAGACATGCGGAATGAAATCGGGCAAGTATTCTATGACAATTCTAGCTTACCCCTGTCTACGAGCGGAACCATAGTGAATGAATTCATCGACAAGATATACTGGAACCAAGACACCAGAGCAATACTGGGCAAAGACAAAGAGCCAGTATTCCTATGGAGCATAGTCAACCGAGACACTATCGTGATAGCCAGTAACGACGAAATACTCAGGGAAATACTAGACAGACTAACGCTTTCCAATATCGTCAGGTAATGTATAATTAATATATGAATACAGAATATTTCAAAGAAAAATTACTAAATGAGAAAGCTAGGCTCGAAGCCGAGCTCGGCGGAATCGGTCGCAAAAATGGAGGTGAAGAATGGCAGGCCAAAAACACTGTGGACGCAGACCCAGCCGAAGACAGTGAAATGGCGGACAAGTTTGAAGAACTTTCGCTCAACGAATCTATCGTAAGCACACTCGAAGCACAGCTCAAAGACGTCGACGCTGCATTAGAAAAGATCGCAGCCGGAACCTATGGCGTATGCGAAGTGTCCGGCGACCCTATCGAACTCGACCGCCTCGAAGCCAACCCTGCTGCCCGCACTTGCAAGACGCATATGAATAATTAATATAAAACTTAAATTTATGGAAATTCCACCAATAACAATTAGGGAAGGAGATGTAAATAGACCAGAATCAAGTAGTGGCGACCAGGAGAAGCTTAGGTTCTACAGTCACATGAACGATTTGCTTGATAAAACGAAAAGGATCACCCTAGCAATGGCCGCACTCAGTGCAGCATTCCTGGCTGGCAAGCTTGAGGAGAAGGTTGGAGACAGTCTGAGGGAAACTGAGACCCAGTTACAAGAACTACGATCAAAAATCGAATCTACCAAGAAAGAGTTCCCACAGTATCAATATGAGGGAGATTTTTACTCTCCACAGCCCGAAATTCCAAAAATAGATGAAGGCATCGAAGTAGATGGTATTTATGAGCCCATAAAAGGTCTCGAGGCCTAGAACTTTATAAAGTTTCATGATTTTTGCAAAATCTTATAAAGTTATGAAATTTGTCATTATACTTTAAAGGCGTATAATCTCTAATTATGGCTAAATTCGCCCGGGTTCAGAGTGCTCATACGTATCTGCTTAAAACTTATACCGTAGATGTCGAGACCGACATCACTCGCGGTATGCATCATTTCACGATCGTAGGACTCCCCGACAAAGGTATCGACGAAGCTAAAGACCGTGTGTCATCGGCGATCAAACACACCGGATTCCAGTCTCCCAAGCAAAAGAACGAGAAAGTAGTCGTATCTCTAGCTCCTGCTCATGTGAGGAAAGATGGCTCCGGGTTCGACATCGCTATCGCTCTGTCTTACCTAATCGCTGCCGAAGAGATCGAGTTTGATCCCAGAGGCAAGTTGTTTGTAGGTGAGCTCGGGCTCGACGGATCAGTGCGGGCAGTAAATGGAATCCTGGCTATTGCGCTGTTCGCGAGGAAGAAGGGTGTCAAGGAGCTGTATATCCCGGCTGGCAATGTAGCCGAAGCGATATTGGTCGACGATATAGACATATATGGGATAAATAATCTCAAAGAACTTGTCGAACACCTAGACAACGATATAGACAGTGAAACTGATAGTGAGATAATGCGACTGAATCCCGTACGCGGCAGCGCCTCCGCCGCATCCGGCGCTGCCGCTCTCATACACGAAGAGATATTTGAGATAGCAGACATCCAAGGCCAGGCAATGGCCAAACGCGCCCTCGAGATCGCGGCAGCTGGCAAACACAATGTATGTCTGTATGGACCACCAGGTACAGGGAAGACCATGCTTGCCAAAGCACTTTCATCTATACTCCCAAATCTCCGTCACGAAGAAACTCTCGAGGCCACTTCGATCCACTCTATAGCAGGAATACTCGATAGAAATATCATAAACAGACCACCGATACGTCATCCGCATCACACTGCATCATATGTATCGATCATTGGTGGTGGATCCAACCCCCGTCCAGGTGAAGTCACACTGGCGCATCATGGAGTACTGTTTATGGACGAGTTCCCTGAGTTCGACAAGAAAGTGATCGAGGCTCTGCGCCAGCCGCTCGAAGATAAAGTGGTGACTATAGCGAGAGCCAAGGGCACAGCTACGTATCCAGCCAATTTTATTTTGATCGCAGCGATGAATCCGTGTCCGTGTGGCTACCGTGGGTCCAAGAAGAAAGAATGCAAATGTAAGCAGTCAGACATCGCCCGCTACGAGAGGAAATTGTCCGGACCACTCATAGACCGTATCGATATGTTCGTCGAGGTAAGCGAAGTAGATCATGACAAGCTACTTGGTAAAAATAAAAGTGGAGAGGACAGCAGAACCATCCGAAGTCGCGTAGAAACTGCCCGAACGATCCAACAAAACAGAAATCCCAAGAAAGCCGGCGCCACCAACAGCGATATATCGAGCAAGAACATAAGCGAGGTTACACAGATGAGCCGCTCTGCCGAGGACATCCTCAAACTATTTGCACAGAGACTCGACCTATCTGCCCGCGCGTTCCACCGCGTGATCAAACTCGCCCGCACGATAGCCGACTTGGCCAATAGCGAAACTGTCGAGGACAAGCATATACTAGAGGCACTGCAGTATAGGCCAAAGGTGAATTAAGAAATAAAAATCCCACCATCATTCTGTGACAGTGGGGGTCCAAGGAATTGAAACTCTGTGTCGGACTTCGACAGGTATCAACATGCCACCTACAACCCGATCATAATGGGTTATGTTGTCACTGCTAGATTTCCAAGTAATCGTCAACCAATCATCTGTTGAAAACAATAAAATTCTAATAGTGATCATTATTTCCCACAGGACAGATGTTTACAGTAAGCTAGAAAAAAGAATTTAGATACAAATCCTAAAACGGGTTTTTGCCGCCGCGGACTTCAAAGTGGAGATGGACACCGGTGGATTTGCCTGTGTTGCCCATAGTACCGATCTGAGCGCCCTGACTTACCTTGCTTCCTGCAACTATAGAGACTTGGTTCAGATGGGCATACAGAGTCTGGGTACCGTTGCTATGTTTGATTACGATATAGTTACCGTAGCCACCATTCCAGCCACCATCAGCTCTAGAAATGATCACTTCACCTCCTGCTGCTGCATAGATAGGTGCGCCGAGGTATGATGCGATATCTACTCCATTGTGACCATGGATGCCCTGGGTTCTGGTACCACCCTTGACTGGACGAGTAAACCCTGTGGTGCTCGGGCTGGATTTGGTAGGGGATTTGGTAGCGACAACTGCAGCCTCGGCATCTGGTATGATTATGACCTGACCCACAACCAGACTACCGATGTCGTTGAACTGGGTGATTTCTGATGAATCTGCATTGTAGGATTTGGCTATCCCATCGACAGTGTCGCCTTTCTTTACCACATATCTAACCCCAGTTACAGGTAATATTGTGAGAATCTGTCCCTCTGTGAGCCCGCCGGAGACATTGTTGGCCCAGCGGATCGTGTTTACTGATACACCGAACATCTTGGCGATATCTGCTAGACTATCACCTTTGCGGACCTCGTATATACTGATCTGATCAGCTTCGGGGATGTATTCGCCTAGAACCTCGCCAGACGGGGTTGTGTTGCTCACCAGAGAATCTGATTCTACTAGGATATCTGGCTTCACTGTCGATCCCTCTGGACCACCTTCTGCCTCTAGTATCGGCATAGTCTGGATATTGCGAATAGGGGCAGATGCACTAGCTGAACTGCCTCCAAACATGCTACTAATAGCATCAAATATGCCCGCCTCGGCAAGCTGAGGTGAAATAAAATAAGCAAAAACAAAAACCATAAGGACGATAAAATGAGTTGCTATAGGGGATTTGGGGTGAGGTTTTAACACTTAAATATGATTGATTGGGAAGGGTGGATTCTGTATAATGGCTTGGTTAAGCCATTTGGTCATGCGGAAATTCTGGCGACTTGTTAATACTACCGTTCCCATAATGTTTGTCAACCGCTCGATATCCATCAAATGGGGATAATGATATGGGCAATTTCTCTATAGCCTTATATACTTAGGTTAATTAAACGCGCTTATCACCAATGTCTAACGAACAACCTAGAAAACCCAAGAAAAAAGATGTACATATTGCTGATTTGGTGGCTAGATTTGATAATCAAGATCATATGGAAGAGGAAAACGAGAGGATGGAGCGTTTTAGAAAACTAGAGAAAAAGCCATCTAAGGCAAGTAAAGAAACTAAGACTCAGGAAGAGTATTTAGATGACTTAGGCAGGGGACTGGAAAAAACAAAAAAGATAAGTGCTAATGCTAACGAAGCAATAAGAGATATTCACATGGCATTTAAAAAAATGAAGTTTGAAGACGAAACTGAGGACAACGCCCCAATTATTGATCCTGATGATTTGGAAAAAGCCAGTATAGAAATTAAAGAAAAAAACACAAAGGCAAGAGAGTTGTTTGATGATTTCAAAAAGCCCATCAACTTTACTCAGATCGATAAGGCAATGAGATTTGAGGGGTCGAGAAATGCTAAATTCATAGGCAACAGAGCTACCCCCCCGGCCGCCGAACCAGTTGAAACTGTGGTTGATGAGTGGGAAGAAAAGAGATTGGGAATGCTCCTACATCTTAGTGATTATATTAAAAGGGAGGAAGAATACATTAGTCGAGCACAAGGATTAATTGATTCTGATAAAGTCATCGGTACTTCGGTTACTAAGTTAGAAGAGGCGATAAGGGACTCAAAAAATGGTATAGTATCCTCCGCACGATTAGCTGAAATTACTGAAATGGATGCATCGGAGTATAAGTCATGGTTAGGGGAAGATAATAGTCCAAAAGATCCTGAACCAGTCATAGAACAAGCCCCTGCAGCAGAACCCGCCCCAGCTGAGCCGCCTCCGCTTCCGGATCCAGCTCTAGTAGAACCGCCCCCGCTTCCACCACCACTTCCTAAGCCCAAACCTCAGAAATCTCCCAAGAAACCCGTCGAACCACCACCTCTGCCAGTGTTCGACGAATACGCAAATCCAAATCCAAAACCACAACCAAAGAAGGTTAAAAATGAATACTTTGACCCATATACAGACGTATTAAATCCGCAATGGAAAGTCGGAGGGGATTGGGAAAAGAAGGGGGAAGCGGCAGAGGCGATACACAAAGCAGCTGCAGATCTGCGGAAAAACGGTGTTGAAGAGGACAAAGTGAAGGCAATCGAGAAGCGAGAGGAAGAAAAGATGTGGGTACAAGAGAAGGAAGAAGCACAGAAGATGCTTGACGATGCTAGAGCTAGATTTGTAGCAGAACATCAAGCGGGGGAGAAGGCACACAAAGAGCGCCCAAGGCTCGAGAAGCTCAAAGACATGCTAAAGCTCACCGGACTTCGTAGAAGTCTCGGGTTCAAGGTAAAAGAAAAAGAACCTACCAATGAATTCAAATCTGCTCGCAAAGAATACGACATAGCCAAGAAGCGCTTCCAGAACGCAGAGTCGAACCTGATCCGTGGTAGGGAGGAGGGCAAGCCCGAGAAAGAGATCCAAGCACAGATAGCCAAGGAATTGTTGCTAAATGTCTCTGCCCGCGAATACAGCGAGCTCGCTAAAGCGAGGGTAGAAAATCTAACCCCAACAGAGAAGGGAAGTGTGAGGAAACTCCTCGATAGATATCGCAGAATGAGTCCAGGTACCAAGGTAATACTCACATCTACACTAATCACTGGTGTCACTCTAGTAGGGTTCGGTCCGGCAGTGGCTGCAGGTGTATTTACAGCTAGTGTGGGTAGGAAATTCCTCGCACTCGGATTGTCTACTGCTACAACAGCTGCCACCAAAGTATGGCTGGGTAATAAAAACGAAAAGGCAAGAATAGAAAAGCTTACCCAAGCCGAAGAAAGTTACTCTCCGATAGGGGACATCAATACTTATGACACCATAGAGAACGAAGCAGAGACAAAGAGATTCAAAGCGGCACTATTGTCCGCAGGAGCAGGTGCAGCCGTAGCGCTCCTCATCACACTCACTGTCCGCGCAGAGGGACTCGACGATGCCCTAAGCAAGTCAGTGACAGATAAATTTATCCCAGACGAGAAAATACCTGGCGATGTTATGCCGAAAGCCAGGATTGATATGAGATTGGAAAGGGATAATACGAGTGACACCGGAGCAAAACCTGTATTTACAAATGAAATAAAAGACTTCAAAGTTCATGGCAAGGTGGTTAGTGACTCGGCAGAGCTATCATTGCGCAAGACCCTCGAAGGCAATGCAGAGAAATTCGGCTGGAAGCCAGAGTCCGGCATGACTGCTAGCAAATGGTCAGAGATCGAGATGGACAAATTTGCAAAAACAGAAGAAGGAGCAATGATTAGATATGCCCAGACTCATGATGGAAATAGGATAGTTGCAGAAGTTAAGCCCGAGGGGGGATTCACTGCTCGGGTAGAAGCAGGTGAGGGCAAGATGTATACATTCGATAAGAAGTTTGAGAAGCTGTTTGCCGAGAAGAAAACATTTGGCCCAGATGTGCCCGCGGTTAAATCCGTTGCTTGGAATGAATTGAATAAAATACCTAAAGCAAAACTATTGGATACCAAATTTTCTGTGCCAGAAATCATCCGCGAATACGCTCTGCGCGGCAAAGCAACACCAACTCAGGTCAGGGCATTTAGAGATCTAGTAATTAATAAAAAAATCGTATGAAGAAAATCGCTGATATAAACTTGCTCAAGTCCCTCGGCCTCGATGCGCTACCTGTGGCAGACCAGGAAGCGATGCTTCTGCAGATAGGGGATGTGATATATGAATCGATCATATCGAGAGTCCTCGGTGAGCTCAAGTCGAAAGAAAAGACCGACCTCGACTATATGCTCACCCACAACCCGACTCCAGAGCAGATAGGCGAATTCATGTCAGAGAAAGTTCCCCATATCGACCAAATAGCAACCGAAGAAATCGAAGCATTCAAATCCATCGCGCTAAAGAATCATAGGAAATTGGTGACAGCTTAAACCCACTTTGCATTATTGCTGATTTACTGATATACTGAATTCATGACTAAAGTTATAACAATCAATGAAAGAGGGACACTCACTCTACCAAAGGAAATGAGGAGCATCTTGGGAGTAGAAGATGGAGGACAAGTAATAATAGATACTTTAGCAGATGGAAGTGTTGCATTACGTGCTGGATACATGGTACCCCTAGAAATATACTCTGATGACCGTATAGAGGAGTTCGATTTAATGAACGAAGAACCTCTTCGCAGCAGCAAATCCAAATGGCAAAAGAAAAATTAAAGATATTTCTGGATGCTAACATCCTATTTTCAGCTTCATTGCCAAATAGCTTAGTTTTTGAATATTTGAAATCCCTATCAGAAAAAGTGGACTTTACTACAAGCTATTATGCAGTAGATGAGGCCAGCAGGAATATCAGAATAAAGTTCAAAGATAGACTAGAATTTTTCCAAGATTTGTCGTTGCTAATCGAGTCAACTCAAGCTAGTTTATTTGAAGTAGATGTAGAGATAAATAAAAAAGATTTACCCATAATCTGCGGTGCTATTTCAGCCCAAGCTGATTATTTGCTCACAGGGGACAAAAAAGATTTTGGCCATTTGTTTGGTAAAACAATTCAAGGTGTGAAAATCGTAAATATCCAGATGTTATTAGATGAGTTATAATCATCCCATGACTCATCTAGATAGCCTCAACGAAAAGCAAAAAGAAGCGGTCCTCCAGACGGAAGGACCGCTTCTGGTACTAGCGGGTGCCGGGGCCGGCAAGACCAAGATGCTTACTCATCGTATTTTACATTT
Source organism: bacterium (assembly GCA_031409775.1). Classification (GTDB taxonomy): domain Bacteria; phylum Patescibacteriota; class Minisyncoccia; order Phycocordibacterales; family CAIZIN01; genus JANNXY01. The sequence continues at coordinate 32,012 of JANNXY010000034.1, forward strand.
GATCAAAAACGGCGTGGCTCCGCGCTCGATTCTCGCCATCACATTTACCAACAAAGCAGCCAAGGAAATGCGCGAAAGGGTATACAAACTAATTCACGAAGATCATGAATTAAATTTGCCATTAGCGTTTCATCAAAAAAATTCAGATGTGCCTTTCGTTAGTACATTTCACGCTTTGGGCGTGCATATAATCAGAGAACAGAGCCAATTGCTCGGCCTGACACGCAACTTCACAATATTTGACAAGCAGGACGGTAGGCGCGCCGCCAAAGAAGCTGTGGTCAAAGCCCAACTCGATCCCAAGATCTATGACCCAACCAAGTTCCTCGGAATGATATCGCGAGAGAAGAGCAACATGGTAACACTCGATAAATACCTCGCGAACAACAGTGGTGACTACATGCACAACATACTCGCAGAGGTCTGGAAGCATTACGAAGCTATTCTGAAGAATGAAAAAGCTCTCGACTTCGATGACTTATTGCTCAAGACCGCTATGCTTCTAGAAAGCAACGAAACCGTCCGCAAATACTATCAATCAATCTGGAAATATATCCACGTCGACGAATACCAAGATACCAACAGAGTTCAGTACAAAATAGCAGATATACTTTCAGCAGAGAGTCGTAATATTTGTGTGGTGGGTGATATAGACCAAAATATTTATTCTTGGAGAGGAGCTGATATTAAAAATATTATCAATTTCGAAAAAGACTACCTTGGTGCAAAGATAGTATTGCTCGAAGAAAACTACAGGTCCACCCAGATCATACTCACAGCAGCCAACGAAATTATAAAGAAAAATACAAATAGACGAGAAAAGAATCTGTTTACCCGTAATGGTGAAGGCAGCAAGATAAAAATGATCATGGCTTATGATGAGAATGACGAAGCGAGGCTAATCGGCGAGAATATCCAGACCATCATAGACTCCGGAACCAACCCTAGTGAGATATGTATACTATATAGAGCGAATTTCCAATCCCGTGTACTCGAGGAGTCGATGCTCCGTCGCAGTATCCCGTACCAGGTACTCGGCACCAAATTCTTTGAGCGCAAGGAAATCAAGGACATCATCGCATACATCCGAGCAGCTATGAACCCCGAGAGTCTAGGGGATTTGAAAAGGATCATCAACGAACCAGCTCGTGGACTGGGCAAGGTAACTGTGCTCAAGGTTATGTCTAATCAGGCTCATGAATTACCTATTGCTACTCAGAGGAAGGTTAGCGACTTTATGTCATTGCTTAGAGAAATCAAGGAGGTTGCAGAACGTGAGCGTCCATCCAAAGTTGTCCAATTCATCCTCAGCGCTTCGGGGATGGAAGAGGCTTATGAACATGACGGACTCGAAGGCGAAGAAAGGCTCGAGAATGTGAGAGAGCTCGTAACCCTCGCCACCAAATACGACGCTATGCCCCAGGACGAAGGCCTAGAGAAAATGCTCGAGGAGGCCGCGCTCGCATCGGACCAAGACGAGATCAAAGACAACCGAGACGCAGTGAAACTCATGACCATTCACGCTTCCAAAGGACTAGAATTCGAATATGTATTTATATCGGGGCTTGAGCAGGGATTGTTCCCACATGCAGGCCATGGCGAGAAGGACAGAGACGAGGAGGAAGAGAGGAGACTATTCTATGTCGCACTCACGAGAGCAAAGAAAGCTCTATATCTATCATTTGCCAACATGCGTACCATATTTGGCCAGAGGCAGATCAACGTCCAGTCAGAGTTCCTCGGAGATATCAGCGAAGATCTCATGGATCGGGAAGAACGCCCCACATCCCAGAGCGCCAAGGATATTTTTATTGACTTCTAGATTTAAGGTGCTATACTAGTTGTAGTTCTTTCGAATTTCCTTGGTTGGGGCGTCCGGTGCATAATGTCCAGTGTGGACTGCAGCCACATCCGTTGGCACACACATTTTTGCGCCGGCGCTTTCCCTTGTTTGTTGATGATGACAGCTCCCTGCAGTCGGTGGAACCGACTGCAGGGATGCATGCCAATTTCGCTCACCCCTCTATATGTTGTGGGTGAGTTTTGATTTAGGAGAAATTTTATTTAATATGTACGCAAAGAAATCATTGGGCCAAAACTTCCTCCTCTCTAGAGCTCCGATTCACAAGATGATCGGTGAATGTTTGGTTACACGCTCTGACACCGTGCTCGAGATCGGCCCCGGCAAAGGAATACTTACCCGAGAGCTACTAGCAACCGGTGCCAGAGTGATCGCGGTAGAGAAAGATGACCTACTCATACCAATACTCCACGAGACATTTAAATCTGAAACAGATTCAGGTCAGCTTAATCTAATTCATGGGGATATTTTAAACCTTTCAACTTCTAACTTACAACTAACAACTAATTCCTATAAACTAATTGCCAACATCCCATACTACATAACCGGTGAGATCATCCGCAAATTCCTCGAGTCAGATAACCAACCATCCTGCATGGCACTGCTGGTACAGAAAGAAGTTGCAGAGAGAATAGTAGCGAGGGATGCCAAAGAAAGCATATTGTCCATAAGTGTCAAAGCATATGGAACTCCGTCGTATGGTGGCACCGTGAAGAAAACATCATTTAGACCAATCCCCAACGTAGACTCTGCGGTGATAGTGGTAAAGAATATAAATAAAAAGAATTTCGTAAATGTAACAGAGAAGGAGTTTTTCAAATTTGTTAAAACTGGATTCGCTCACAAGAGGAAGCAACTCGGTAGCAATCTGAAAGAATTGATTTCTGCAGAAGGTTTAGAGAAATTAAATATAAATCCCAAGGTTAGAGCGGAGGATTTGAAATTGAAAGATTGGCTAGCTATTTCAGAGATGTGCCAACACCGGGCAGGAACGGTATAGGCCCAGTCACTGTCCCAAGAGCTGGGATAGCTGTATTACCTAGTACACATACTCCTCCGAAGAAGGCCGTACCTATAATACTATTCCCTGGAAGCCACACATTGTAGTACTGGTTGAGGCGAGATATCTTGGGATCATAAATTATAGGTATAACGGTTTTGTATAGTAGGTCTAGCTCGTATATAAGCGTACTACCATCATTGCAGAATATAACTGATGCGACTCTGCCTCCGAACGGGAATGATGTCTGTGCATAAGTAAGCTGCGGCAGGACAATTCCTGCAACAAACAGTACCGCAATAAATATTTTCTTCATTAGTACATTATATCATGTATAATTACATACATGAGCAACAGATCTAGTCCGAGCAAGAAAGTAGTAGCATTGGGTATCGTATGCCTATCGGTGCTTTCTGCTGTTGCGATATACAAATGGCTTCCTAGATACGAACCAGAGAACCCTATACTTACAACTATCAGTCCGGACTTGACCCTATCTATCACTGCCACCCAGACTGACAGGGACAGTGACGGTGACGGACTACTCGACTGGCAGGAGGGTCTGTGGGGAACCAATCCCCAGGAGAAGGATTCTGACAATGACAAGACCCCTGACGGTGCAGAGGTACAAGCAGGCCGGAACCCTACACTAGCAGGACCAGATGACTTGCAGGCCACGTCATCGCTCGCAGCGGGGTTGTTCCCAGACAGCGTTGCCCAGGGATTCGACAACAGTCTGTCTGGCAATATCACCAAAGAGATGTTTTATTCATTTATAAATACCAAACAGGACCGAGGTATCGCATTTAGTACCGAAGATATCACACAGATCACATCCGAGCTCACAGCGAGCGCAGAGAATAGCCGTGTAACATTTGAGAAATACTCCCTAGACTCCATAGGCACATTCCCAGATAGCGACCTAGAAAGGGCAGAGGAGTATGGTGACAAATTCGCACAGATATATATAGATACGGAACAGAAACTAAACAAGCTCTCCAACGATGATATAGAATCAATCCTCCGAGAGCAGATAGCACTGGCCAAGAGCCTGTCTATACTATATGTCCCACAGTCACTACAGAGATCCCACGCCCAGATAGTAAACGACACATACAACGCTGGAGTTATCTACGAAATCCTCAGTAATTATGAGAATGACCCCATAAAGGCGATAGTCGCCGTAAAGAGCCTACGGGCTATAGAGGAGCGCAAAGTCGAGCTGTTTACAACTATAGCCAATTATTTCCGCCGAAATGCTATAATTTTCACTAATCCTACCACCAAAGCATTATGGGAAAATTTTTAAGTATCTTTTTAATACTGATTTTATTTGCAGCTACTCTGCAGGTTAATGCTCAGACCACATCTGTGAAGCCATCTACCAACGCACAAGTGCAAGGGTTTACTAACGGTGCTACAAGTGGTAATTCTTCTAACAATGCTTTCGGTAATGCTGCGGCAGATGCTGTTGGTTGTGGAGCAGGACAACTCGTAGCAGGGTTAGCCAGGAATGGTGTATCTGCGGTAGTAGGATCAGTCAAAGGCTCCGCAACGAACGCCATAACAAGCCAGCTCAATGTTACCCGCGTGCCAACACAGGATGCTGATACACCAGCTATCCGTGACGACAATGCCAAGTCTACTGGCAAAGAAACAGGTGGAGGGTCACCGACACTTACAGGATCGGTAGCGGGTGCATTCGACCTACCGTCATGGGACTCGGTTGGATACTGTCTGGCGAATGCTGCTATCCACTATGTTACACAGTCGACAGTCAACTGGATCAACTCAGGCTTCAAGGGTAGCCCAGCGTTTGTAGACAACCCGGAACAGTTCTTCATAGGCATTGCGGACCAGGAGGCGGGAGGGTTTATCGAGGAGCTCGGTCTAGGGTTCCTATGTACAGAATTCTCGCCCAAAGTCCGCATCGCTCTGGTAAACGACTATATGAAGAGCACCAACGGTGTCCCGTACAAGAACCGCGCCTCCTGCACCATGACGAATGCTGTAAACAATGTGGAGAAAATCTCTGCAGATTTCCAACGTGGTGACTTGAGCTCATATGTAGAATACGTAGGCAACCCAGCCAACCGTGCAGCATCATCCTACCTCATGGCACATGACGAGCTCAACAGACGTGTGAGTGTGAACCAGGGTAGGGCCAATTTCGAGTTACGCACGACAGACTTCCTTAGTTTCAAGAAATGCGAAGACGTAACCAACAAAACAACAGGTAAAACCGAGCAGAGGAATTGTCGCACATACGGCCCCGGCAAGGTTATCGAGGACGAGCTCAACAACGCCCTCGGTGCCAAATACGATCGTCTAGCTATTGCAGACGAGTTCGACGAAGTTGTAACAGCACTTATAAATCAGCTTATAAAGACAGCACTGAGCGAGGTTCTGTCAGATGACAGTGGCTCATCTAACTCATCTAATGACAGATTCAAAACTGATTCAGATAGCAACTCGAACTCAAACACCAATTCAAATACGAACAACAACTCACAACCAACCACTGTAGTAGATGGATCGACAACCGGTGGAACCCCCACCGAGCGTGTGATCACAGCTACCTGTACAACAGATGTAGTAGCGAGCACCCAGGTAGGCAAGCCTGTTACATTTACCGCTAGACCGCGTGGTGGAGCAGTGAACCAGGACTACACCTACGAATGGCTGGATGTTCCAGATGCCAGGCAACATACTACGGACAACCAGCTCGTAACGTATTTCCAGTCCCCAACCACAGCAACACTCATGCGTGTACGGGTTACATCTGCCGGCAAGCGTGCTATCGCCACATGCCCAACACTCACTATCGCTCCCGCTGACCCCATAGTAGCGAGCTGCAAACCCAGCACAACCAATGCCAAAAAGGTCACCGAAACAGTCACCTGGACAGCACAGGCTACAGGAGGCAACGGTCAGTATGTATACAACTGGTCTGGCGAAGGTCTCGATAACAAGACCGGTTCATCCACAACAACGATATATGATACCAAAGGCGACAAGACTGCATTTGTCCAGGTTATCTCCGGTGCCGAATCCATCGATGTCACTTGCAGTGAGACGGTAAAGGTCAAGTAAATTCCCATTATGAAAGACTTTGACACCTGGAACAATCTTAAAAAGAATATAGATCTGATATCAACCACCGTATTCTGTAATAAAAGAGACGTTTGGTGGACCTCACTTGGACTAAACGTAGGTGTAGAAATAGACGGAAAAGGTACAAATTTCGAAAGGCCATTTCTAATTATAAAGAAAATAAACAAACATTCTGTATTGGGGATACCACTCCTAAGCAATAAGCCTAAATTTGTAAATGCAATATCTGTAATTGCAGGGACCAAGGAATCTTTTGTTGTATTTAATCAGATCAAGGTTTTAAGTACGAAAAGACTACTGAGGAAAATTGGTACGGTAAGCGAAGATGATTTTAAAAGAATCATTCAAGGACTTCAAGAATGGTTATAAATGCGAAACCCCCTCGCAAGGAGGGGGAATCTCGGAGGCCGAAGCCATAATGTGTATATTATAGTCTCCAGTATAAATTAAGTCAATATACCCACCACCACCATCTACCCTCCACCTGTGAATTAAAATAGTATTTATCGCCGTTTTTCTGATACAATATATGCAATGAAAGATACTATCGCCTATATCGATGCTTCTAACCTAAGGTTTGGAATTGAGCAAAGTAGCTGGGAAATGGACTATAAATCATTTAGGTCTTGGCTACGTGATAAGTTTGGTGTAAATAAGGCAATACTATTTATGGGTTTGGTTCCTGAATATGCCGACCTGTATAATTCTCTCCAAAGTATGGGTTATGATATTTCATTTAAGCCTACAATTAAAGGCTACAATGGTAAAACCAAGGGGAATGTGGATGGTGAACTAATACTTCAAATTAGCAAAGATTACTATGAAAGCAGTGCTGCTTCGGTAGTTCTAGTTTCTGGAGACGGGGATTATCACTGTATCGTAGAGTTTTTAAAGGAAAAAGGGGTTCCAGTTACGATAATCTCCCCAAACGAAAAGTATTTATCGCTTTTGCTTAAAAGAACCAATGTTCCTATCGTTATACTTGATCAATTTAAAGAGAAACTAAAGAGGAAATAGCCATAAATGAAAAGGCCCTCGGGTATGCCGTGACATACCAGAGGTCCTTTTCTTGTTTATACATACATAATATCAAACTTATTTCAGGTGTCAAATAAGAAAATCAATCCCACCTGTGAATTAAAATAGTATTTATCGCCAGTTTTAAGCCTTAAATAATTCCAGCTGATCATTTGATAACAAGATTCGATAGTCGCTTTCTTTGATCATACCGAGAGATGGCTCACTAGAAAATCCAACGTATTCTACAATTTTCCCTTTCGATCTAATGTACTTTACTGCCGGGATTAAATCTGTGTCAGAACTTACAATTACCGCAATATCGAAATTTTCCTCCACCGCACCAATCACCAAATCTATAGCTATTTGTACATCCACACCTTTTTCTCTAATTTTGTTATCGTAAACAATTCTTCCTCTTTTGACTTGGTAACCATCATTTTCTAAGCCGCTGAGGAGTTTCTGCTGGCTTTCCACCATCTTTTGACTTTTATCGCTCTTGTCATGGTTTCTCACTATACCAATGTAATAGTTTCTATAAATAACATTTCCGCCTCTAGCTAGAAACTTGGCAAATTTAATGTAATCAAATCTCGTCCCTTTGGCAAAAACCCCACTCTGCCTTATTCTCTGGTAGAAATTGCCGCCGTCAATAAATATTGCCACCTTCTTTCCTGAATTATCCATTCTCTGTATTTTATCACAGGATAAACAAAACCACCCTTACTCTCGCGAGTAGGGGTGGTGGTGTTAATAAATACATTATACACAACCCCCAGATTCATGCAAATACTCCACCTGTGAATTAAAATAGTATTTATCGGCAGTTTTCTGATACAATATATGCAATGAAATCGTTTCTACGCGCAATTTTCCTTACTTTAGCATTTGTGGTTATTTTGGGTGGAATAAATAATATAAATAATGCAGAAGCATCTTTTAAAAAGGTAACTGAAAATACCTACACGATATACAACAACCTCCAACCAACTCAGGAAATAAATACTGTAACCATATCAAACAAAGCAGTTCCAGTAACATTTAATTCATTTACATATTTACAGGCAGGAACAAAAGAAAGCGGAGTGGGAGGGATTTACCACCAATCAAATGGAAAAAGGGTGGTCTTAGAACTTCAAGACAAAGGAAAATTTCATGTAACAGGCCAGAACGCTAGCGGCTATGATGACGATATCATACTAGGCATGTATGTCAAAGGTCCCCAGCCAAATTCACCTGTTACATATTATGCCTTTAAAGATCCCCTACCGAAAAGTGCTACTGCCGCACTCGCTGCACAAACTTTAGACGACGCTGGAAATATTGCCGGTATATCTGGTCCCGGCTTTGCCCAAGACTTCGGTTTTTCTGTAAACAATTCAGATAAAGGTCCGACAGTAAATACATCGCAGGAAGATCACATTAAAATTGTGAATGAAAAAGAGACTGAGTGTAATTTAATCCAAAGTAATTTAAATAATGCTTCTACAGATGCCGAGAGGTTATTCCTTCAAACAAAGCTGGCAACTTGCAAATCAGAGCTATCTGCCGCAACAACGAAACAAACAACTGAAAAGAAAGCTGAGAAAAAATTTAATGAAGAAAAAATCGGTGTAAGTGGGGTTGGCCTCCCAAGCTGCGGAAAAATGTTCTCGGAAGCATTGGTTCCTGGAGGCAATGATGGTAGTCAAGAAATTGGCAACTGTGCAGCGGCAATCGCGAACTTCTTTGTCGAAGCATTTTCATTTCTACTGGTGCTCGCTGCGTATACATTCGACTACATGCTGCAATTTACGATCGTAGACTTCAGTAGCTATGCTTGCGCAACTTGCAATAACGGCCAGCCAGGATCACTCTACGGACCGATCAGCATAGTCTGGACTCTGATCAAAAACATTTGTAACTTGATATTTATCGGCACTATTCTATACATTGCCATAAAGACTATTGTAGACGGCAACGGATTCGGCGATCACAAGCTCCTGGGCAAGGTGATAATAATGGCCTTCCTCATCAACTTTAGCCTACTATTTACCAAGCTAGCTATAGATGCATCCAATATCGCCACGCTCGAGATATATCGAGGTATCACGTCGTCTCAGAAAGCAGAGATCTCTGGTGCAGTGAGCGTCACAGGCAAGGCCGCAGACCTAGTAGGTATAAAGGATAATGAAGGGGGATCACTCGCTGCAGCATACCTGAACAACATGCTTATAACCAAGGTTTATGATGGTACAGATACTAGTATCTCCTGGAACACCATAATCACGAACGGCATGCTCGCGATCGTGTTCATCCTCGTAGCTACATTCGTATTCCTCGCTGCATCACTCATGTTCCTCATGAGATTCTTCAAACTCATCCTACTTATGATGACGTCGCCTGTCGCGTTTGTGGGATCTATATTCCCAAATGCATCTAGCTACGCGTCGAGCTGGTGGAAGAATCTGCGGGAGAACCTACTATTCGCGCCTGTGTTCATGATCATGGCGTATATATCACTACAGATGCTTGCCGCGACCAAAGGCATCCTAGATGGTGGCGACAGAGTTTCCCTGGTCATCACCTATGCATTCACCATCATCTCTATGGGTGCCTGCCTCGTCGGGGCCAAGATGGCCGGGGGGCATGCAGGGTCAGCGGATTGGGCAACAAAAATGGGTAAAAGTATCACTGGCAGACTTACTGCAGGAACAGCAGGAGTGCTTGGAAGAAATACAATTGGAAGATTTTCGAATTATGCTGCAAAAAGCTCTGCACTAACCACTCTAGCCTCCAAAACTGGTGTGAGCGGCATCGCTGGACGCAGCCTACAGAAACTTGCCGGAACTGGAGCCAAAGCAACTTATGATGCCAGAAATACGAAAACTGTTGGGGCACTCGGCCTAGGCAAGGCCGGCGGAGAAGGTGGTTATGCAGGCAGACAAGAAGAAGTAGCTAAATTCCAAGAGAAACAATTAAAGAGCATTACCGAGGGATCTAGAGAGGAGAAAGTTAGGAAGGGTTTGTATGATTACCATAAATCTCAGTCAGACAAAGTTAGAGATATTGATTTTATTATAAAACAGAACACTGATAATAAAGCTAAAAAGACCACCGAACTTTCTACAATCAATAGCAATATCAAAGCTCAAGTAGATGAAGAGACGAGATTGGATACAGAAAAGAAAAAAATAGACAATAATAAGGAAACTGCAGAGGGGGAGCTAAAAACCACAGCGAAAGATACCGCAGAAATCATTGAAAACAAGACTGGTAAGTTCAGGGCCACTGAAATATCTGCTGCCAAAGCTAAAGTAACTGCAGCGGAAAGTAAACTTGAAGCAGTTCGTGCGAGTGAGAAGAGTCTGGACTACGATACCAAAGTTAAAAAAGTTCGCTCCGAACTAAAAACATTCCAAGATAATAAAAAGGAGGCAGAGGATGCTATCAAGAAGGCTCAAAAAGACATCGATGATGTTACTAAACTAAGCCCTGAGGACGAAAATAAAGGTGAAACAAAGACCAAACAACAAAAAGCAGCAGATGAATTGAAAAAGGCAAATGAGAGGTTGGCTTCAGCTGGCTATAAAGATGCCTCTGAAATTGAAGGGTTGAAAAATGAAGTCAAGGATGCAGAAAAAGCAAGAAAGGAACTTCAGGAAAAATATCTAAAAGACCTAACAGCCCCCGGATCACTAGTAAAGACATATAGAGGAGTAATAGGAGAGAATACCGCCAATGAAGAAGCCCTAGTCAAATTCCTAAAGGATAATTACAAAAAAGACGAAGACAAGATGTTAGAAAAGCTCAAGAAGTCACTCAAAGATGATGAAAAGAAGGAGGAGAAGAAAGATGATAAAAAATAATTATAAATTAATCTAACTCTATGGATACAGACACAAACCAAGCCGCACTAGATGCCAAATTTGCCCAGCTCCCATTAGCGATTCAGGAACTTATTTCTGATGGTGAGTGGAAGAAGTGGGTTGGGGAAATCGCAAAGAGAAACGGTCTGATGATCGACCAGGCAGGGGAGCTTGAAACTGAGATATTTATACTAATGATTGGTATGCAGAGTACGTCAGACCTAGAAAACAATCTACACAATAGTGCCGGTATACCCAAAGAAAAAATCCCTCAATTACTTAGTGACGTAAACACAGAAATAATTCAGAGACTTAAAAGCAAATTGATGGCGGAAGTGGGTCCAGAAGAAAAAGTAATTAGTGCACCCGAAACAACCGTTGGCCCCGAACACCGAGACGCCATCCTCGCAGAGATAGAGAAGCCGACGGAGAGTGAGCATGGGGTGTTTTCTAATCCCAATATCATAACAGTAACACCGGTTGCACCAGCTACTATAGAGAAGCCGATTACTGTTCCACCTACTCCGATAAAAGTGGAACCCCTCCCAGCCAACATCCTCGAGACCAAGATGACAGCGGTGGTAAAGTCCGTACCAGAGACAGCACCGGCATCAAAGATTGATCCCTACAGAGAACTTCCGAATTAGTTTTCCCCTCCTTTTCCAAGGAGGGGCCAAGGGGTGGTGTGTTAGAATATAAAAATGATTAAAAAATTTCTAGATTGGATTAAGCTAAAAGAAAATCTGCACAATGTTTCTTCTCATATTCCATTCGTGAAGGAAAGGGATGTTTGGTGGTCAAGTATTGGTGAAAATATCGGATCAGAAATAAATGGAAAGAGTAAAGCAGGCTTTCTGGGAACTTTATAAATAAATATTCCCTCAGTTTCCCGAGGGCCGCGGCTAATGCCGAATGTAAGTAAAGTATACTATAATTACCAAAAGTTAGTCAAGTAATATAAAACCCCCATGCGCTACCAAGTCCCACAATTCATCGAAATAGAAGACAAGATATTTGGACAGCTGACACTCAAGCAGTTTATCTACCTCGCTGGATGCGCAGGACTCGCATTCCTACAATACAGAGTATTGCCCAAGATATTGTCCCTACCTATCGGCATCGCACTCATCGGGTTCGGACTCGCGCTAGCATTCTACAAGATGGATGGGCATAGGCCATTTATATTTACTGTGGAGCAAGCACTCAAATACTTCTTCAACTCCAAGCTATACGTATGGCACAAGAAAGACAAGAAGGTGACCCAGTCCGAGCAGATACAGACAGAGGTCAAAGTGTCTGATATGTTCGTGCCGAAACTATCCGAGTCCAAACTCCGCGAGCTCACATGGAGTCTCGATGTACACGAGAATGTCAATAAAATAAAGTAGATGGTATAATCTAGTGATGGCTAACGAAGCGATCAATTCTAAATCAACTCAGGAATTTATTCCTATCAGAGAGATCCGTGATGGCGTCGCGATACTCAAAGACGGCGGCATGCGTGCAGTACTCATCGTGTCCTCTACCAACTTTGCGCTCAAGTCCGCCGACGAGCAACAGTCGATCATATTCCAGTTCCAGAATTTCCTAAACTCGATCAACTTCTCGATACAGATATTTATCCAGTCTAGACGTCTAGACATACGTCCGTATATAGCACTACTAGAGAATAGGCTCAAGGTCCAGACGAGTGACCTAATGCGTGTGCAGATGACAGAATATATCAAATTTATCAAGACATTTACCGAGGACAATAACATAATGAAGAAAAGCTTCTTTATCGTTGTCCCATACACTCCCGCTGCACTCAATATTTCCAAAACACCTTCTATCCAGGGAATATTTGGCTCCAAGAAAAGTGCGACAACCAAGAACGAAGATTTCGAAGAGCAACGCACCCAGCTGGACCAGCGGGTCTCTGTAGTAGAGCAGGGGATTACGAGGTGTGGATTGCGTACAGTGAGGCTCGGCACAGAGGAGCTTATCGAGGTTTATTACAAATTATTTAACCCAGGCGACGTGGAGAAGCCTATACCTACGAGATAATATTATGGGAATTTTAGATTTATTTAAAAGCAATAAGAAAGTAGAGGAGACCAAAATAACTTCTTTCTTACCACAAGACATATACGAGGCTGGGGCGCTAGAGCTCAAAGACATCATCGCTCCTAGTGCTCTCAAGATCACCCCACGTGCACTAAACCTCGGGGACAAAATAGTTCGAACATTCTTTATTATTTCTTATCCACGTTACCTGGCCGAGGGTTGGTTCGCTCCGATAATCAACCTAGACAAGATATTTGATATATCAGTATTTATCCACCCCATAGATACTGCCAAGGTTCTACGAACATTTCAGAAGAAAGTAGCCGAGGTGCAGAGCCAGATACACGAGAGGGAGACCAAGGGTCTCGTGAGGGATCCCATGCTCGATACAGCGTACCAGGACCTAGAGAACCTCCGCGACAAGCTCCAACAAGCCCAGGAGAGACTGTTCGATGTAGGATTATATATATCGATGTATGCAGAGACCGAGGCAGAGCTAGACAAAGTAGAGTCCGAAATACGTTCCATCCTCGAGGCACAGCTAGTATATGTGAAGCCAGCACTGTTCCAGCAGGAAGAGGGCTTCCGCACCGTGGCCCCGCTCGGCACAGACTTGCTCCAAGTTCATTCCAAGCTGAACTCCGAGCCACTATCTAGTATTTTCCCATTTATTTCATTTGACCTTACATCTGACAAGGGAATACTATTCGGGATCAATAGACACAATGCTTCACTCATACTATTTGACAGATTCAGTCTAGAGAACTACAACTCTGTGACATTTGCCAAGGCCGGATCCGGTAAGTCATACGCTACGAAATTAGAAATCCTGCGCACACTCATGTTCGATACAGAGGTTATCGTGCTTGATCCAGAGAAGGAATACGAATTCCTAGCCGAAGCAACAGGTGGTAGATACTTCAACATATCGCTTACTTCCGAGCATCATATCAACCCGTTTGACCTACCACCTGCCCGCGAGGATGAGTCATCATCAGACGTTCTACGATCCAACATTGTAAACCTCGTAGGACTATTTCGCATCATGCTAGGGGGGCTCACTCCAGAAGAAGACGCTATCATCGACCGTGCCATTACAGAGACCTATGCGCTCAAAGACATCACCCCTGAATCCGACTTCCACAATGTCGAGCCACCGCTTCTATCTGACTTCGAGCTAGTACTTGCTGGTATGGACGGGGCAGAGAGTTTGTCTCAGAAGATCACCAAATATACCAAAGGTACCTGGTCCGGGTTCATCAACCACCCAACCAACATCGATATCAACAAGAAATTCGTAGTGTTCTCTGTCCGTGATATGGAAGACGAGCTCAAGCCTGTGGCGATGTATATCATCACACACTTCATCTGGAACACCGTCCGCAAGGAATTAAAGAAGCGCCTACTCGTCATAGACGAGGCATGGTGGATGATGAAGTCAGAAGACACCGCATCATTCTTATACGGTCTTGCTAAGCGTTGCCGTAAATACTACCTCGGCCTATCGACCATCACTCAGGATGTAGAGGACTTCCTACGCTCACCATATGGGGTGCCGATTATTACGAACTCTTCTATCCAGCTACTGCTAAAGCAGTCTCCGTCGTCTATCGATGTAGTGCAAAAGACATTTAACCTCACCGAAGAAGAAAAGTATCTGCTCCTAGAGTCTGATGTAGGCGAAGGCATTTTCTTTGCCGGCCTCAAGCACGTAGCTATAAAGATCAAATCCAGCTACACCGAGGACCAGATCATCACCTCGAACCCTTCGGAAGTATTGGCAATTAAAAAGGCAAAGGCTGAGTTTGAGGGGGCGAATAATTAACATCCCCATGCGACAACGTATAACCCCAGCAGAAGATTTCCAAATGAAGCTCGTAGCGGCGGGCTTCGATGTGATTGGCTTGATCCTCGTTGTGACAGGAGTAGGCGGTACTGTCTGGGGACTGTTTGGTGATGGAGCATTTATGCTATGGTATTGGTCCAAGGGTATGCCAGTATGGAGGGGGAGAGCTGCGAAAAGGGCTGGGATAAACTTCCTGATTGAACTTGTGCCTATTTTAAATAATTTCTACCCAGGCTTCTCTATATTCGTCTGGGGACAAAACAAGATGGTGATGGCAGAGGATGCAGAGTATAATAAAGCAGAGGAATACAAGGTAAAGGAAACTCGCTGGAAGCAGAGCGAGAATGCCCGTATAGCAGAGGAGGGTAGACAACAAAGTGTATTAGAACAAAATGCAATTAACCAAAACCAACAGAATGAACAAGATCAAATCGCTGCTTAGTCTGGTTGTGGTTGTTGGATTGGCTATTTCTACCAATTTTATTTATGCACAAACATCTGTTATCGCCCCACCGGGGGTAAACGACCAAATATCTGCAACCATAACACCAGAGATTCCTGGCCCAGATGCACCAGTAAGTATATTTATCGAGAGCTTCAGTGCAGATCTACAGAAGTCATATATAGTATGGCAAGTAAACGGCGTGACCCGTACCGAGGGAGCAGGACTAACAACATTTAACTTTGTAAATGGTGCAATAGGCAGCCTCACAACCATCACGGTATCTATCGACACTTCGGACAATAGATTTATTACCAAATCATTTACCTTCCGCCCCGCTTCGGTAAACCTCATCTACGAAGGTCTCACCTACACTCCACCATTCTATCGAGGTAAGGCCCTGTTTAGCCCACAATCATCTGTCAAAGTTGTAGCGCTACCACACATAATCCTAGAGTCTGGTGCCAAGGCCAATCCGTCAAACCTAGTATATACCTGGAAGAAAGATGGCAAAGTGATCCAGGAATCGTCCGGGTTCGGTAGACAATCTATCGTGATCGACAGCCCCATCATCACCCGACCGATGACAGTTACAGCAGAGATAACAGCTGTAGGTAGCAATGTAAAAACATCCCAGACTATAGAGATCACACCTACGGAACCTGAAGTTATATTCTACGAGAACAATCTACTATCTGGTGTACAGTGGAATCAGTCACTTGGCGACAGGGTGTTTCTAAATGCCAAAGAAATACAAGTTCAAGCCGAGCCTTACTACTTCTCTGTACCATTTGCACAGACAGGAGACCTACGATACACATGGGGGCTAAATGGTTCCAAGGTAAATCTCCCACAGAATCAGAATTTCATCGGTCTGCGCAACGAGTTGGATTCTTCTGGAAGTGCCAGAATATCACTAACTCTAGAAAGTGGTTCCAAGATCCTCCAAGCAATACAAAAGAACTTGATACTAGAATTCTCTTCGCAGAATTGATAATTATGGCTACAAACTACATCCCACTAACTTCTGGTTTCCCGGCATCAGTCTCTGTACAGGGTGATGGAGCAGGGCTAGCTTCGTTTGTAAACACAGCTTTCACCATAACGATCGGCCTAGTAGGGATACTTGCAGTGCTCATGATCATCTGGGGAGGGGTACAGTATGTCTCTACTGATGCTTGGTCAGGCAAAGAAGATGGCAAGAAGAAGATCCAAGCAGCACTAGGTGGACTTATACTTGCTCTGTCTACGTATCTCATACTCAATACTATAGATCCGAATCTCACCAAACTCACGTTCGAGGTGAAGCCTGTGGAGCTACGAGAAGCAGCGGGGGTCATAGTAGTCGACGGCCAAGCAGGTGACCCGGATTATGATCTGAATGAAAGCATTCACCTAGACCCAAGCGGTGGTGCAGTAGCCACAGAGGGTCCGACAGTAGAGACGAGTCTAGACGAAGGTTGCCAAGGCCTATCGGACTATAGGGCAGGGGGATATGTAGCAGCAAAGGACAAGGATAACGAAGTTGGGTCTGTTAGCCCGAGCATTGCCTGGCTTATGCAAGCCGTGCCAAAGAAATGGCCAGGACTGCAAGTATACAGTGGGTACAGGGGTCTCAAGCGAAACCTAATGAGTGCATATGGGGCATCCGAATCAACAGCCAACGCAGTGATAGCCGAACTCGCTAGAACAGACGGGAGTTATGCTGCTAGAGTTGGGATAGCTGCCAAATATGGTCTAAAAAAAGCGGCACTTACATCATTACATGTACGTGGTCTGGCGGTAGACTTCGGAGGACCAGGGCTATCAACAGGACAGGCAGACGAGCTCCAAGCTTGGGCCAAGGCTGACCCATGCAGGATTGGGTTTGGGGAAATCCTATGGAGATCTCCGGGGCATACTAACCATATCCACCTAGGGGTCAGAAATTAAAATTGATTTGATGATAGAATAAAGCAATATGAATAAAAAATCTTTTATTGGGATAATTATAGGAATATTGGTAGGGATCTTGATTATCGGACTTATTTATTTCTTTTTCTTTTCTACTACTACCGACCAGAGCGGTAACCAAACGAGCCGTAACCCGTTTGCATCATTTTTCGGTGATGCAGAAACTCCAGTTGATGACCAGATAATAGACGATTCTCCCAACTTTGATAATCTACCCGATCTACCAGTAGAGGATGGGGTTGTATTGATACCCAAGCTACGTAACCTGAGCAACGAACCTATAAGTGGGTACACATCATTTATCCGTAGGGCAACAAGCACTACCACAACCACCGAGGCCGCTGTGAGGTACATGAATGTGTATGCGGGACACATATTCGACACCAGCGACAGAACTCTCGAGTCTACACGTATCTCCAACACAACATATCCCAAGACTTATGAATCATTCTTCTTTGGCTCTTCTACAGTAGTAGCTAGGATATATGACGATGTTATAGGCTCGATCGATACGTTCCTAGGAAGTCTAGAGAAATCCAACTCGACTTCTACAACAGACACAGAATTCATACTCAAAGGCACATTTCTAAATAAAAACATCGCAACGGTTGTCGTAAGTAATACAAAACTATTCAACTTCTACAAATCTAACTCCGGGGGTACAGGTTATGTACAGACTCCACAGAGGAATGGTGTGAGCAAAGAGGTACGAGTATACGACACACCTTTCTCGTCTTGGAATTTCGAGTGGATAAACAATGATGTTATCAACGCTCTGACCAAGTCATCTGGTGGGGAACTGGGTTATATGTTCTCGGTCAACACTGTTACTGGTGCACAGAATCAGATCCTCGGACCCATATCTGGACTAGTTGCCAAGTCAAACAGTGACCAGAGTGGAGTTGTATACAACAGGATTCTCACCGGAACTATAGAGACGTTTTATAGAAATATTAAAGACGGCACCATAATACAACTTCTATCCAACACTATCGTAGATAAATGTGTCTGGAGCAAGTCTGTTAAGACCACTCTGTACTGTGCCGTTCCTGAGTCATTCCCCAGAGCCACCTATCCAGATGACTGGTACAAAGGTAAAATCACTTTCTCTGATGCTATAGTGAGGATTGATATGGACAAGATCACAGAGACTCGTATCGTAAACCTCCGTGATGTATCAGGTGTGTCGATAGATGCTACAAACCTGACGCTTAGCCCCACCGAAGATTATCTATATTTTGTAAACAAAACCGATTCCAACTTGTGGAGCTTAGAGGTTAAATAGCTTTCTTCTTCCTCAGATACAACTCTTGACCAATCATAAACAAGTTACCTACTATCCAATACAGAGGGAGTACAGCGATCACAGAGGCAGAAACAACAGTCATAATAACAGGGAACACATACTTCATCTGGATCTGGAGACCTTTCATAAAATCATTGGAAAATGATTTGTTGTTGGGATCGATCTCGATTTTCCCACTACCGCTGAAAGCGAATTTGGCCTGGAAGAACTGGGTAATTCCCACAAGCAGTGCCGCCACAATACTTTTCTCTGCTACATTGAATACACCCAATAGCTCCATATTGGGGCTTGGTGGGATAGATATAAACGGATACAAAAGATCAACCTGGATCATTGGTAAACCTTTAGAAAATATAAAGTATAGTGCAAACACGAGTGGGATCTGGATAAGTATAGTGAGAAATCCGGCGAATGGGTTGATGTTGTTCCTTTTGTATACTGCCATAGTCTCTAGGGCTAGTTTCTCCCGGTTTTCTTTGCTTTGATATTGCTTTTTTAGGGCATCTATCTCTTTCTGAACACCTTTGACCTTGGTCTGAGTCTCTAGCGCCTTCTGTGATAGTGGAAATAGAATTAGCTTTACAAATATAGTCAGTATTATCACTGCGAGCCCTACATCTGCTGTTGGTATTATGTCGATGAGAAAAACCAGCGCGTTGTATAGTGGGTCGTAGAAGAAAAGATGAAAAAGGTATGACATAATTTAAATTTATTTTAAAATCCTACTTAAGTCATCTATTATACCTTGGACCAGGTCTTTGTGGGAAATCTCGTTTATTTGCTTGGTTTTACAATTGAGAATAACCGAGCCTTGGGGGATTGATTCGAACCTTTCTAGCACACCGAACACCCTTCTCTTCATCCTATGACGTAATACACTGCTTTTTTCAATTTTCTTTGGTACGACCACAGCTACCCTGGAAGGTCCATGTGGGAAATGGGTTACTAGTATATACTTTCCTGCGAATTTACGCCCATTTATAAAGGCCTTTTGGAATTCCTCGGTACTGAGGCGCCGGGTTCTAGGTAGCATTATTGTGGTGATATTACTTGGATCTCTGGAGCTTCTTGGAAACAGTTAGGGAAGCGCGTCCTTTGCGGCGGCGGCGAAGCAGAACTTTCTTGCCAGTAGCAGATTTGGACCTCACTAGGAATCCGTGGGTAGTTGCTCTCTTTCTTTTTTTTGGTTTATAGGTGAATGACATAATTTAAAGGTTATAGATATAGTATTAACATATTCACAGCTGTTTCACAAGTGTTCATTGCAGAGATAGGACTTATAATATGCACATGCTTGAAAATACAAAACTGTGGGAAACAGCATTAAATGAAATCGAGTTATCGGTATCCAAAGCCAACTTCAACACTTGGTTCAAAGATACATTCATACTACGTGAGGACGGGGGTGTGGTCGAGCTCGGTGTCCCCAACCTTTTTGTCAAAGACTGGCTCCACAAGAAATATCACTCTTTTATACTTAAAACTCTCCGTGATACAGCAGAGCATATACGTGCTGTAGAGTACATCATAGCCCCACCGAGCAAGAAAGAATCGGTCCAGAACATCCTGGTCACTCATAACAAGCAGAGTCAGGAACTCCCGCTCGGTGAGAACATCAACAAAGACGATAATCTGAACCCTAAATACACATTTGAGTCGTTTGTGGTAGGGCCATTCAACGAGCTGGCTCACGCAGCTGCCCAAGCCATCATCAGAGAGCCTGGTGCTATATACAACCCATTCTTTATCTACGGCAACACAGGTCATGGTAAGACACACCTACTCCAAGCTGTGGGCAACCATATCAAACATATCTATAGGGACAAGAAAGTTCACTATATCACCTCGGAAAAATTTACCTCTGATCTAGTAACATCTATCCAGACCAATAAAATCGCTAGTTTCAAGGATAAATTTAGGAGGTTTGATGTTCTAATCATGGACGATGTGCAGTTTGTTTCTGGCAAAGACAAGACCCAGGAGGAACTATTTCATCTATTTAATTCCCTGTTCGAGAACAACAAACAAATCATCTTTTCTGCTGACAAACACCCCAACTTTATCTCTGGTTTAGAAGAGAGGCTCCTGTCTAGGTTCAAACAAGGTATGGTGATAGACATCCCCAAACCAGATCATGAGAGCAGGATGGCAATACTGTCCGCCAAAGCCAGGTTTATGAACATATCACTGGCCAGTGATATAGTGAGCTTCCTCGCAAGCGAAATAGAGGGCAATATACGCGAACTAGAAGGAGTCCTAAATACTATCAGCTGTCACTTGAGGCTCAAACAAAAGGATATGACCCTCCTAGAAATTCAGAATTTGATAAAAAACAATTCCAAACCAAAGAAAGCTATCTCGATCAAAGATCTGATCAAAATAATCGCCAACTTCTACAATATAGAAGAAAGTGCTATCGCCAACAAAACCCGTCGCAAAGAAGTAGTGAAGCCCCGCCAAATAATTATGTATATCTTACGTGAAGACTTCAACATATCCTATCCGACGATAGGGGAGAAGCTAGGTGGTCGCGATCACACCACCGTCATACATTCCTGTGAAAAGATAAAGACAGAGATAAAGACCAACAACTCCCTAGTCCAAGAAATAAACCAGATCCGCTCCCTCCTAAAGAGTGATTAGTCCTGCGTGTAATATGTATAACTATGTGGATAGGTAGTGGACAAACTGTATAAAATAGCTGAATATAAAGACAGTTATCCACAGGTTTAGTAATTAGTCTCAGAGTTATTCGGTTTGGTGGTGGGGTTGTGGGCTGGTTGTGGGACCATGATTTCTCAAAAATCCTTTGTTTACAAGGTTTGTAGAGATGTCCACTTATCAACAGCCCTAATAATAGTAATAAGTATTTATATAACAATTCTATTAATTACATACTATATGAGAGCAGAATGCTTAAAAGAAAAACTAGTATCTTCTCTGGCCAAAGCAGAGAGGGTAACTAGCAAGAATCCGAGTCTAGCCATATTGGAGTCTGTTCTACTGGGTGCTTCTGACAACCAGCTAGTGATCAAGTCAACTAATCTGGAGGTTGGTGTGGAACTCACTGTTCCCTCCAAGGTTGTTGAGGAGGGTGTTGTTGCAGTAAACGCCGGCCCACTGCTGTCATTCCTGAACACTCTGCCAGAGGAGAAGAATGTATTGCTCGACGCAACTAGCAAAGGTGCACTCGTTGTTAATTGTGGCAAACATACAGCTTCGTTTAAAACCGTTCCATACGAGGATTTCCCGCATATTCCTTCCCCGTCTGGATCCAACTACCAGGTTGACTGTGAGTCTCTCCTACAGGGACTACGGGATGTTTGGTATAGTGCCTCTGTATCCGGTATCAAGCCAGAACTGTCCAGTGTGTATCTGTATAACGAGGGTGATAGCCTGGTTTTTACCGCAACAGATTCATTCAGATTAGCTGAGAAGAAGATAAAGAGTAAAAATCCTCCACATGATCTGTCTATACTGATCCCACAGAAGAATATTCCAGATATTATCAAAGTTCTCGAAGGTGTCCGTGGAGAAGCTTCTGTATCTATCGAGAACGGCCAAGTTTCTGTCTCTGTTCCACACATATACATCACTTCTAGGTTGGTGATAGGGAACTTCTTCGAATATCGCAAGATTTTCCCCAAAGAATTCTCTACAGAGGTTGTATTGCTGAGGGATGATATTGTACAAGCACTACGTATGATGAAGATATTTTCTGACAAATTCAACCAAGTATCCCTGTCCATTGTTGGTTCCAAAGAGACTTGTGAGATAAAGAGTAAAAACAGTGATGTTGGTGAGGCGACATATGTGTTCAAGGCCAAGGTCAAAGGGGAAAGTGTTACTCTCAATTTTAATCATAAGTATTTATTCGACTGTCTGCAGTCTATCAAGTCCGATAGTGTGGTGTTTAAATTCAACGGAGCAGGCAAAGCACTGCTTGTCGAGGGTTACAATGATAACTCTTTTATCTATCTAGTAATGCCGAACCGGTAATCTGGTAGAATCAGGTCATGTTACATATTTCCCTCCTTCTGGACAAGTTCAAAGAAATAGAAAACGTTCTCATGGGCGATGAGAATATGATGTTAAAGATCATTCAAGAAGAAACCGGTATAATCCTCAAGCGTGACAAAATAAAAATCACTCAGACCGGGGTAAAGATCGACTGTTCCCCCATTGAACGCAGTCGCCTGCTCGAATCCCGCGAAGAAATTGAAAGAAAGATCAATGAGTTTCTGAAGAGGGTGGGGGCGAGGATAAATTAGAAGTAAATTTTATGCTCCTGAGCATTTCTTCTAAAACAAATTTATTTTGTTGGTCACCATAAAAAGCGATATCAATAAATTTATTTGAAGAATTTGGAATAGTTATTTTGTAGAAAATGTAGTTTTTGTTTTCAACAAAGTAAGCTTTTTGGCCTGAGATAGTGGTTTCTTTTGGGATATCTGGCGAATCTTCATATATTACCTGATCTGTATCAGAGACCCCAAAAGCGATTTTACTAGTGTCCTTTGAGAATACACTTCCACTCTGTGCTATAGATTCAGGATAGTTAAATATTTGAGAGCCAGCATCTTCTCTCCAGGTACTTGGGTAAGAAAAACTAAATTTTAATGAATCATCCTTGTAAGTTTTCCAAGTAGAGACATCGTCTGTTTTAATTAATGATTTTGCTACCTCGTTTGCATAATAAGCATTAACCTCTTCATCAGCTAAAGGGGTGGGTGGGATGATTGGAGTTTGGTCTTTATGATTTAGAAGAATTATCCCGATAACAACACAGGCCAGAACCATTCCATATAATAATAGTTTTTTTTATTTTTGTTCATTTGTTTAGATTGGCATTTTGGTTAATAAATAAAAAGCTGATTTCTACCGAGAAACCAGTGGTGTGATCGATTTGTATTACTTTTCGATATTGCTTGACGGGTAGTATACTGGCTCAGATTTTGGTGAGCCAAGTTTGTATGTCCACAGATATCGATCTTCCATTGTCACAGAATTTAGTTCTTTATCGTCACCGATACTCAGCCCATTGTCTGTGCCGTCCCAAATAGCTTTTGCTGTCGATCGGTAATAGAACGATACGTGTAAATGGGTGCCAAACGATATTCCAGTATTACCCATAATCCCAAGTTTTTGACCTTGAACTACAGTTGAACCCTTTTTAACCAGAGGGGTGTCTTGCGTGTGGCCGTACACCGTTTGAAAGCCGGTCCTTTTGTCCCCATCTCCGTCGTGATCGATTTTTACATAATAACCATTTGGGTTGTTTCTATCATTACCAACCTCAAGCACGTATCCTCCAGCCATTGCCAGGATTGATACGTCAGTGGCTGTCACTACTTTTTTAGAAGAGGTTAGGTACCTTGGAACAAAATCAAGCGAGTAATGCTTCTCTCCTTTGTGATATGGATCGTCAGAACCACCATAGAATTTACCCCCCCCCGGTTCGACTGTTAGCTGCCAGCTCTTTCCACTTGGGAGCGGCATTTTGAAACTTGGAGGGGCTTCGGTGTAATTAACAACAATTCGAGGTTTACTACCTCCTCGAGCTTCTCGACTAGGGAAGTGATAGTAGTTGTTTCGCGTTTGGTTTGGTATCAAGGCAATTCCGTAATTGGACCCATTCATCCAGTTTTGGACGAATTCCTTAGCATCGAAGGTGAAACCATCATTTTCGCTAAGCTTGATTTTGCCATAGTTGTTTCCACGAATATTGCTGTACCTCGTGCCATCTTCTTTCCAGGATTTGGTAAGAAGCATGATGTCGCAAGAAGTTACAAGTTTGTTTTCCTTGTCATTTGCATCCTCGTCTGGATACATGTACAACCACGCATTGTTGATGATACTTCCCTTTGGGATGGTACTAACATCAAACCTCCAGAGACCGACATATTCATCTCCCCATCCACCGATGCGGATTGTTTTGGTGTCGCCGACGGTAGAGGTTTGGTACTTGCTCCCCACGAAGGCGTCCATTTCTGGGTAGATACGGACTATTTCCCCTATCACTGTCAGGGAAAATAACATTGCTGCGATTAAGCTAACATATAGTTTCATTTAGTTGTAACTTTCTAGTGTTCTGAACTGTTCGTTTTTTGAATTTCCTTTGACCACACGGACAGAGAAAAAGAATGATCAATGTTTATTAAAGATCAAATCCAGAAAAACTATAGCACGTAACCTATAATTAGTCATTTTTTTATTCGGATAATCACCAACATTCCATATAAATGAATTTTTGAAAAGGGTCGGGGCGAAGATTAGGTAAACTGCTAGTCAGAAAGCTCAAATGATTTTTCTATATCTTCACGTGTGTTCCCAGGACCATAGAGCCTTACTTTGATTCGGTTCTTATCTTTTATATTTTTTATATCCGCAGGAACAAAGGAAAAGACAAAAGGGTTTTTATTGAATGATCCAACAAACGTGTTGTTTACGAACACTTCTGCTTTGTCTATTACTGCTCCTTGGGGGATAGATAGTACAACAGGAATCTGGGTGTCACGGGGGTATTTGTTGGTGGGATATGGCGAGAGGATGCTCACATCATCTAGCAGGTTCTCTGTAGGTGTGCTGGGGGTATTTGTTGTGCTGTCAGTGGTGGTTCCTGTAGGCTGTGCGCTTCCGAACCAGTTCCTCACACCACGCTCCCACAGTCTGTACTGTGGATCATTGGACGGATTCCTAGGGGCTGGTCCCAATGGATCTCTCCTGCTTACGAAATGCAATATACTGTGGGCACCACCTGATAAGTCACCTCTGATGATCGGTTTGACGTCGGGATCCTGCGGTTCTGGCGAAGAGAACGCCACCTCTTCGTTTCTAGATAGGGCATAGTTCATAAACTCTGCCCAGAACGGTGCTACGATGAGTCCAGAAGTCTTCTTCTCCATCGATGTATTGTCGTTGTTACCAGCCCATGCACCCACTGATATATACGGTGTGTAGCCTATTATCCAAGCGTCTCTATAGTCGTTTGTTGTACCTGTTTTTAGTGCTACAGAACGGCCTGGGAAGCTCACTACAGAGTTGGAACCGAACAGTGGTATTCGTGCATTCCTGTCTGCGAGTATGCTTGTGACATTGAGTGCAGACTCACGGGGTAGAACTTCTTCTTCTACAAATTCTGCCTTATAAATTTCTTTACCAGACTTGTTCTGGATAGACAGGATGGATCTGTGGGGGTGCTTCTTACCCTCTGCAGCGAACACTCCATAAGCCCCAACCATATCTAGTAGCTTGACCTCCCCACCCCCGAGTACTAGTGATAGTCCGAATCTAGAAGTGTCAGTGAGTCCTGTTATACCCATCTTGGTTGCCAACTCTACAGCACTGTCTATACCGACCAGGTATAGCAGTTTCACCGCCGGGATGTTGATCGACTGGGATAGTGCTGCACGAAGGCTCATAGGCCCACGGAACAGTTCGTCATAGTTGTGTGGGTGGTAGCAGGTGCTTTCGTCAGAAGTGTTGCAGTTCGTTGAGAACTCGGTAGGAACGTCATATAGGATCGTTTCTGGACGATAGCCTATGTTGAATGCAGCTGCGTATACTATGGGTTTAAATGATGATCCCGGCTGACGTAGAGCCGTGGCGATGTTGTAGTTGCCTTGAATTTCTTTGTCAAAGTAGTCTCTAGAGCCAACCATGGTTAGTATGTCACCGTTTGTGGGGTCGATCGATACTAGGGCTAGGTTCTCTGCGTTGAACTTTGTCTTATTCTCATTGGCCCACTTCTCTGCTAGATCTTCTGCCTTTTGCTCGAGGTCATAGTCAAGTGTAGTGATAACTTTGAGCCCACCTTCAGCGATGGTTTCTTCACCGAACATTTCTGTTAGTTGTTCTCGCACAAACATTACAAAGTGGGGAGCCTTGATACTACTGTTCTCTGCTGGTGCAAATGTTACAATAGCTGTTTTTGCTGATTCGAACTCGGCATCATCTATTAGACCGTTCTTGTTCATCTGAGTTAGGACTAGGTTCTTTCTCTTGTCCAACGCTTCACGATGGCTTCCATACGGAGAGTAGTAGGTTGGGGCCTGAGGCAGTGCTGCCAGATAAGCCGACTCGACCAGTGTCAGGTCTACTGCTTTCTTGCCAAAGAAAACCCTACTTGCCTCCTCTATACCATAGACGTTGCCACCGTACGGGGAGCTGTTTAGGTACAGAGTGAGAATGTCTTCTTTACTCAGTATCTTTTCCAGTTTGAGTGCCAGGATCCACTCTTTTATCTTTCTTGTGATCGTCTTTTCGCGGGTAAGCAGGGCGTTTTTTATTACTTGTTGGGTTATGGTAGAACCACCTTGGCCGTATTCACCGGACAAGGCGTTGGCAATCACAGCACGGATGATGGATGTTATCTTTATACCACCATGGCTATAGAAGTCTTCGTCTTCGATAGCGATAGATGCTTGACGGACATAGGGAGACATTTCTTCTGCTGGTACGTTGGTACGGCGGAAGTTTTTATTTATATCGAACAATACAACCTTACCAGTTCTGTCATATATCTTGGTCGATTCTGCTACTGTGATGCTCTCTGTAGAGTCGAGTGGTGGTAGTTCTAATGTAGTGATCCACAATGCTATCCCACCAGAGAACAGTAGTATCCCACCTAGGATCAGAGGGAGGTTTCTCTGTACCCATTTCCATGTGTGAATCCACAAATGGTGGAACTTTTTACGGAGTTTGGATTTGATCATATATTTTTACAATCTTATCATAGAATGGTAAAGTAGCGATATGCTAAATAGTAAAATTGTGGACACAGATGAAAGAAAAATAGAAGAGCTTGTGAACCGGGGGGTCGAGGATGTTTTCGTAAAAGAAACTTTACTTGGGAAACTTCGCTCAGGTAAACAGCTCCGGGTCAAACTCGGATTCGACCCAACTGGCCCCAACATTCACATCGGCCGCGCTGTAGTGTTGCGCAAGCTAAAAGCTTTCCAAGAGTTAGGACACAAAATTGTTTTTCTTGTGGGAGACTATACGGCCCAGATCGGCGACCCGTCCGACAAGCTAGAGAAGCGTCCGATGCTTACAGCTGCAAAGATCAAAGAAAGCTTAAAGAATTACAAGAAACAAGTAGGTAAAATTATTGATTTAAAAAAGGCTGAATTCCACTTCAACAGCAAATGGCTAAGCAAACTAAGTTTCCAGGAAATCTGCAATTTGACTGAGATATTTTCAGTTCATCAGATGCTTTCCCGTAGGAATTTCGCAGAAAGGTTCGAAAAAAAGCAAGAAATCTCTATACGTGAATTCATGTACCCGCTCATGCAGGGTTATGACTCCGTTATGCTCAAGTCAGATATAGAAATCGGGGGGTTTGATCAGCTATTTAACCTCAAAGCTGGCCGAATTATTCAGAAATTCTATGGCCAGGCCGAGCAGGATGTGCTTACTTGCCAAATGCTCGAGGGAACTGATGGTAGGAAAATGTCTACAAGCTGGAATAATGTAATCAATATCGTAGACGAGCCGAACGATATGTACGGCAAGATCATGGCTCTGCGCGATGAATTGATTCCCAAATATTTTTTGCTCGCTACAGATGTACCAGAGTCATATGTAAAGGAGATTGAAGACAAGCTAAAAGGTGGTCAGAATCCCAAAGAGCTAAAGATGGAACTAGCTTACGAGATAGTCAGACTCTATCACGGTAATGTTCTAGCAGACAAAGCTCAATCTAGATTCGTTTCAGTATTTAGCAAGAAGAACATCCCCGATGATGTGAGAGTGGTAGAAGTCGCTACTGGAGCGATACTCCGCGACCTGCTAGTGGACACAGGTTATGTGGCGTCGAGGGCAGAGTGGGGGAGGCTCGTCCAGGCAGGGGCAGTTCAGAACATGAACACTGGTGCCAAGATAGAAAACCACCTAGTAGATGCCGAAACCCACACAGTATACCGTGTGGGCAAGAAGCATTTTGTCAAAGTTGTGGTCAAATAGTAAACCTGATCTAGAAATCATCCTCGTCATCCATTGGCTCTATATCTAGACCCTCCTCATCTTCTTCTTCGGTGCCACCGAGTAGAGGGTCAGCTTCTAGAAGCGGGTCTACGATAGTGTCATCAACCACAACATCCTCGTCTATTTCTATAATCTTGTTATCACCAACATCTTTTATTTCATCTTCGTCTGACATTTGTGCAATTAAATTAGTTATAAATCTCCCAACCTATAAAAAGGTTGCACTATTTGTAACACAGCCAAATATTTTTGCAACTGTAGTTTATCCCCTGTTATTGTATGCGAAATACGTGAGTCCACAGGCAATAGCATCGTATTCGTCATCATGCTTGATTGGTCTATCAATTTTCACCAACAATGGGATCATTTTGACCACTTGGCTCTTGTCACTTCTACCATTTCCGGTCACAGATACCTTGATCTGGAGTGGAGTAAACTCATAAACACCTAGACCTCTAGAAGCACACATTCCTATTATCACCCCACGAGCTTCGGAGACCTTGGTAGCTGTCTTTTGATTGGTATTAAAGAAAAGTTTTTCGATAGAAAGTGCTTCAGGTTTGAATTCCGCAATGATTTTATCTATATGATCATGTATCTGACCGAGTCTCACATGATGTAGATCCTTGGCGAGGGTTTTGAAACATTCAGAATGAATCACAATCTCTTTGCCCCCCGCCACCTTTTCAATTATTGCAATCCCAAGCCTCTCGTAACCCGGGTCGATGGAGATGATTTTCATATTATTCTACATTCGTAAATACTTTCTGAACCTCGTCATTTTCTTCGAGTTCGTCGGTTAGTTTGTCGAGGAGGGCCAGGTCTTCATCTGACAATTCTGCCATCGTCTGGGGAACCCATTCCTGACCCACCTTCGCAAATGCCCACAATGCAGAGCCTTGGGAGGCGAGCTCGAATCCGTTTTTAGATAAAATATGCTTGATCTCCTGTGCGGCTTTGTTGCGGTTACTTGTGAGTGTATCGATCACGATCGCACAACCTCCTGGTCCATAGGTTTCATAAGTCACTGCTTCCATGGATTCACCACCAGATTCGGTGCCTTTCTTTATCGCTCGATCTATGACATCTTTGGGTACGTTATCTTTTTTCGCAGCTTCTATGGCTGTGACGAGGGAAGCTGACAATAGGTTTCCATTAGCTTTTTTGGATTCCATAGTGATAAACCGGGCATGTTTAGAATAAACCTTGCTTTTCTGGGCATCAGTCTTGCCTTTCTGCCTCTTTATTTGTGACCATTTGTTGTGTCCAGACATGGAACCAGTTTATAGCGAAAGGTTGTAAGTTTCAAGTTGACAAAAGTATATACATGTATATACTTATTATATGACAACCAAACTTCAAAAGTGGGGCAATAGTTCAGGTATAAGGATTCCCAAGCAGATGCTTACCAACCTCAACTTCAAAGAGGGTACAGTTTTAAGCCTTACTGAAACCCCCGAAGGAATTCTAATAAAAAGCGCTAAACCCAGATATTATTTCGACATCAAAGATCTGGTCAAAGGCATGAATAAGAAAAATAGACACGAGCTTATAGATTGGGGTAAGCCAGTTGGCGAAGAAGTATGGTAAAAGCCTTGCAAAGAGGGGATATTGTTTTGGTTAATTGCGACCTATTTATTGGTCGTGAGCAGAAAGGAATTCGTCCTGCTGTGGTTATGTCGAGCGAACTCTATAATTCTAGTTCAGATATTGTTATCCTTTGTCCGATTACGAGTACTTTTCGCAAGGATTCTTTCGTTGTTCCAATAATTTCTAGAAGTGGCAAAACAACTGGGTATGTTTTAGTAGATCAGGTAAAAGCGTTTGATAAGAATCAAAGAAAAGTAAAAAAGTTAGACAGTATTACGGACGAGTGTTTGGAAATAATAAAAGCTAAACTAGCAGCGTTGCTGATCCAGTAAATAAAATCAGGCGCAGCTTCCGGGGGAAGCTGCGCCTGTTGATGGGGTACTATTTAGTGAAGTATCTACTCCAATCCACAGAATTGTAGCCCAGAGCTACACCCAACTTGTCGGTTTTGTAGAACAAGTCGCGATTCTTTCTCTTGACAGTCTTGTGGCCATCTCGTTCTGCAGTTTTCACCTCGGCTGCAAACTTCACGAGCAGTCCTTGCAGGTGACTGGACAGTGATTCCTCAAGATTTTGTCCAAGGTAGTTGAATCCCATGAGCTCATTTTCGTATCGTTCATATCCAAATCGGATGCTGTCAGACAGCTCCTGAACCAAACCGATTTTCAATGCGACACTTCTCCACATCCTCCATTCCGACGCGACCATCATTGCCGCGTCACCTGGATGATAATTTCCAATAGACAGTCCGTGGATTTGGATGAAGGTTAAACCCCCGAGGATGATGAGGGTATAAACCGTGGCGATTGATCCCAAAGAGAGAGCTGAGACGATTTTTAGTGCGATCAGAGTAATAATCACTGATCCTATAGCCCAGAATATTCGCTTGTACCAAGTGGTTGACTCTTTTAGGCACTCTTCGGCAGATTTATTGAATCCGCCGAATTGTCTGCAGGAATCGTTGGTATCGATGAGGTGTTTAGTGAAGTGGGCTCCGATAACCACATGTGCCAAATGGTTGCTTCTGGTGGAAGTTATTTTTGGTTCGGTGGTTTTAGGGGTAGGTGTTGCTTTTTTCATTTGTCGATGTACTTTTAAGCCGGTCAAATATTAGATAGGATGCAATGTCCAGGATTATCTTGGCTGCCCGCAAAGGCAGGGTATCCGCAAAGATACCGATAATCCTTGGTATCTAATAGGAAAACGTTGGCCTGATTTCCATCTGATATTGTACACCTAAAATAGTTACTTGTCAATCTCCAAATGTGTAACTATCCACACCTCCCACCACTCTCTCCCTAGTCAGTCAACCTTGACCATGGTAAAATGTAAAGGTGAAATTGACCCCAGAAGAAATCAAGATGCGCCTTCTAGAACTCTGCAATCTCCGAGTTCTTCACAAGAGAGC
>JANNXY010000035.1:0-17004 GCA_031409775.1 bacterium
AGACTATGTGATAGTGGGTATTGTATGCGCAGTGATTGCTTTTCTTGACCATGCATCTAGTATATCTGAAAACCAAGGGTTTTCAGACTTTCCTTAGCAGAAACCCCGCCCTAGAAGGGACGGGGAATGGGGGAGATTCAAAAAGAAATGGGTGAAAATATTCACGCAAAAAGCGTTACTGAAGACAACGGTATCGAGAACAAATTCCACGAACAGCTAGGTATCCAGACATACTTCTGCCACCCACACAGTCCAGGAGAAAAGGGAGGAATTGAGAATGCAAACAAAATGTTTCGTCGGTACTTTCCCAAAGGGACAGATTTTTCTCTAGTGACTCAAGAAGAAATTGATGAGAAGATATTTTTGATCAACAACAAGCCGAGGAGAATTTTAGGTTTCGTTAGTTCTTTGGAGGTAGCATTTAAAGCTGGTATGATTACGAAATTACAAAGTGAGTGTCCTAATTGGGGGGTGAATTAAGGAACTTTTTCATAAAAACATTATAACATACACAGGTCAGATGTGGCAAAATACATAAAAGAAAAGAGCGCACGAGTCTGGGTAGACCGTGCGCTCTGATTACATTAATCAATGTCGTACTTTATTTGTACTCCACATGATGCTCAGTTTCAGTAAGACGACTTTGAGCATCTAACATTATTGCGATGATGGCGTCTTTCTTTCTAATTGGAAACCATTCCCCTTCTCCCTTGAATCCCGTTAACTTATTTTTCCAAACCACTTTACACATCTGAGCATCGGCTGGAACTTGGTAAACCGAACTAGATGGATCTTTGTGAGTGATGTGCACTTCATATGCACCTACAAAGCCGAAGATTGCTGTAACTAAAGCAGCAACGGCCAAGACGAGTAGGATAAATTTTTTGAGTTTCATTATGTGCTTATTGAGTTGATGTTGTTGTGAAGGTTGTCTGGGGATATTATAGCACATCTATTACAAATTTGTCAATAGCTGTTAAATCCTTAATTTAGGCTACTATTTAGGCATGAATAAACCCATCACATTTGCATTCTGGGGAACGGACGAGTTTGCCGTGACAGTGCTGTCTACGCTGTCTCGCTGTGGATATGTTCCCAATATCGTTGTAACCACCCCCGACAAGCCTCAGGGTCGCCATATGACCATGACACCAAGTCCCGTGAAGGTCTGGGCAACGGATCGCAATATCAAAGTCCTCCAACCCGAGAAACTAAAGCATCCAGAATTCATCTCACAACTTAAAACTTTTAACTTACAACTATTTATCGTCGCAAGCTATGGCAAGATCATCCCAGAATCAGTATTCGATATTCCAAAATACAAAACCCTAAACATCCACCCATCCCTCCTACCGCTCCTACGCGGTCCGTCCCCCGTCGCCACAGCGATTCTAAATGACATGAAGCAGACAGGTGTAACCATAATGCAGATCGATGCACAGATGGATCACGGACCGATCCTCGCGCAGTCTAAATACGCTATTACCGAATGGCCAACCAGAGCAGAATTAGAAGAGAAATTAGCAGTTGCAGGAGCGAAACTTCTGTCAGATATAATCCCCAAATGGATCGAAGGTAGTGTTACTCCGATAATTCAAAATGATTCCGAAGCAACATACACCAAATTTATCGAGAAGGAAGATGCAGAGATTAACCTAAACGATAATGACTACGAGAACTTTAGGAAAATCCAAGCCTACTCCGGCTGGCCACGAGCTTATACAATGATGGAAAATGAACACAGGAAATCCCGCGTCCAGATCACAGAAGCGAGATTTAATGATGGGAAGTTAATCATCGAAAAAGTAATCCCCGAAGGTAAGAAAGAGATGTCCTATGATGATTTCCTACGCGGATTCAACTAGACTAGAACAAAATATTGATATTGACCTCACCAGATAGACCCTCTGCTACTCTGAGAGCTTCTTTGCTAACGTATACCAAACCTACTGTTATGATGACGCAACCAAGTAGTACAAAGTGGGATACCCATGGGGCAGCTTTCTGAGTCCAATACGAAGAACTTTTTGAATTATTTATTGCCATATACCTTTGATTAAATTTTTAATTTTCCTACCACCTCGCACTAGTCTCGAATGATCCTTGTCCTTGTGACTGCGAACCTTCTCTAGTATCTCATCACGCACCAAATCTATCGCAGCATACAGATCCTCTGCTCTGGCCTCTGCGTAGAACGAATTCCCCGCCGCACGTATATCTACCTCGGCACGGAACACATCGCCTTTGGCATGATGCTTGGAATCCCTACCTACCTCTACCTGGACAAACACCGTCTCGTGATCACGTAACACTTTCTCTAACCCTTCGAGCTTATCGTGCACATAATCCCTGATCGCATCTGTTAGCTCCATACTAGTGCCTTTGATGTTTATGTTCATATGATTTGATTAGCTACTATGCATATATTATATCACCAATTTTTCAAATTATAGGTGGATAAATAAGGCCTTTTTTACCAATTTCCCAATTTGACTTTTACCCCATTTGTGATATAATACCCCCTAGACAAATCAACCAAAAACGACAGCACATCGACAACTTCAAACTTATGATCAAAAAATATCTATCCGCACTAATCCTTGTTGGATTCATCGTGATATCGTACAACTCAGGTGGTCCGACTGGTGCATTCAAGGCATTAATTGCAGAATTCAGTTTAATTAGTGCTGCTTACCTCGCAGCACAGTTTGACTTTATCTTTACCCTAATCGAAGGTAACCACATTGCAGTAGTAGTAGCCGGAAAGTCACCCGCCAAATTTATAGCAAATCTGCTTGACCATCACATCGATCCTAAATCTGGGATCATTACCCAGGATAAAGACAACAAAAAACGTGGCTTTATTCAAGATTGGTTTGGTATTTACTTTATTGGTATCTGGCCATTCCGTCAGCGTCACTGCTATAAGATCAGCTTTGTGCAATACAAACAGGAAGGTCAATCCTACCAGCTAATTCCTAGACCCGACGAGCCCACTAAATCAATCATTTGGGCTTATCCATACGGTATCGTGATTCCTGGAGCAGATACAAGTGACTTTGCAAAACTTACAGTGACGTACACTGCTAGTATCCGTGTAAATAACGCGAATCGACTTCTGTTCACCACCCATGACTGGCTTAGTGAGCTAATGGGTGCTTTTAGCCAATTAACAAATAACTGTACTGGCTCAGTAACACTTGACCAAGTTAGGGTAGGTGGAAGATCGGGTATGGCAACATTGATCCAATCACAAGTTACTCCACAGACAGTTCAAGCTGTTATCGACCAAGTAAACGGCCAAGGAATTGGTATAGAAATAACAGCTCTCAAGTTCCTTGATTTCATGATTGAGGATGAGGACATACGCAATGCGGCAACAAGTGTACTAAAAGCAGACCAAAAGGCAGCAGCCAGAGTAAAAGAAGCTTCTGGAGAAGCTGCCTACATCACTACAACTGGAGCTGCGGAAGCAAAAAAACTAAAAGCAATGAAACGTGCAGAAGCTGCAGGAGCAAAAGGGTTTAATGATGCCTTCACCACCGATGCAAGAGCGATGGCTTATGCAGTTAAAGAAACAAAAGCAACAGTGATCGGAGGAAGCGTAATGCCTACTATACCAATCACTGGTACAACTACAACACCGTAAATATTGATGAATATTGACTATGTACTGACCGGATCTGTACTGGTTCTAGTATTGGTCGCTTTAGGCGCTCTAATATTTAAACTTTGGGACAGAAAACCTACACCACCACGAGTAGTTGTAACTGGAGTTACAGCAACACCAACAAATCCTGTAACACAAGTACCAACGAGTACAACAACACACTCGACAACATCGACAACAACCAGACAAGGTAATAGTTGTCCGTGGTGGAAAACTCCATTAAAGTTCATAGCTTGGGCTTTTGGAATTCTATTCTTCCTACTCCTGCTCACGCTCACAATAAGCTACGTGCCGGTCGAGAACCGGTATTGGATACTGGTAGCTATCGGAGTTGTGGTGGCAATACTCGCAGTCGGGTATGTTGGGAACCTACTAAAGAAGTGGAAGATGGGTGCGGTGTTCGTATGGGCAGGTATATTTGCCTTCATCTACTTCTTCATTCGGCCGTGGATGCTTACAATCCGATGGGATAACCCAGACGATGCCAAAGGCCCGATCGCATATGATCTAATCCCCGGGATGTACACACCAGTGAACCTGGCTGACTACAGCTCGCGAGGTGGGGCCATATGGAAGCATGACCTGCAAACGGTATATGTCTACTTCCTAGATAGCAGTGTAAGTCTCACTGGAAGCAATGGTGAGCCCGTAGACGAGGAAGGGATATCCCACATCATCCCACATCTGACAAAGAGAATGGTATCCACCAAAGGGGTAAAAAGCATAGAGGTGCCGAAAGGTGCTTCGTTGCTGTTCACACCCACAGAGGGTGAGAAAGAGGGCAAGCTCTACATCACACCCGGTAGCTAGAGGTCATAAGTTGGAAGTGAAAACCCCCTGTTGCGCGGACGCAACAGGGGGTTCTTTTATTTTTATTTGGCCAGGGACTCGAGCGTACCCACGGCTATGGCGATGATAGAGTTCACGCTCACCATAATAGCCATACCTACTAATCCCCAGAATATATGAAGCTTGCCTTTGGACCTGGCAGAATCGTTGTCTGCATCACGGATGAACTCGACTATACCCCACAGAAACACTATGAGTGCTACTGCGAACATGCCTTTAATGAGTGGATTTAGCACCAGGTCAGCAAACTTCTGTATTACGGGGTTGAGAGCGGCCTGCACGGTGGTATGAGCTAGTTACGGATACCAGGAATACCAGGTGGAGTAGGAACGTTCGAGTTACCATTGATACCTACAGTGTTACGAACGAAGTTTACAAGTCCCCAGATAGATACCATCACAGCGAGTGCTATAACACCAAATACCATGAACTTGCGTGCATCAGTTCTTTTACCTTCATCTGAACCAGCAAATATGAAATTGAGTATACCCCATAGGAATACTATGACCGCTGCACCGATGATGAGCGGGATAACCCTAACGATGAGTGATGATACTGTGCTAAGCGTAGAATTCAAGTCTCTGAACTCTCCTGACTGCGCGAGTGCCAAGCTAGGCGTGATAGCCAGAGCCATGAGTGCGATACCGACGGATAATCTTTTAAAAATTTTCATACAAATGATCGATAAATTAATTTATAATTACTATGAATACATTATATCACACGTATCTGTGGCAATACCAAGTTTCCCCCAATAGTGCCTGCAAATATACTAACTAGTCCCCAGACCGATACCATAACCGCCATGCCCACTATCCCCCATGCGATAGCTGCTTTATATTTGTCCCTGTCGGCTTCGTTCCCTGCATGTCTGATAAAGTTGAACACTCCCCACAAGAAGAATATAAGTGCGAGCGAGAATAGCAGAGGCACACCGAGGTTCACCATCGTGGCGAGTATGGTGTCTATGAATGCTGGAAATGTCTTGGTAGTGGATGTCATGTTATTTGCGTAGTGGTGCTAGGCTCGGTAGCTCGAGTGGTACACCGATAGTGTTCGTAAGTATCCTCACGAGGCCCCAGACCGATACCATCACCGCGAGCCCGATGATACCCCAGAACATGAATTGTCTTCCTTCTTCGCGACTCTTGTCATTGCTACCGTCCTTTATAAATTTAAATATTCCCCAGAGGAAAACAACGAGTGACAGCGATATGATAAGTGGGATTATATAGTTCGCTATCACATACTGAACCTCTATACCCACATCCTGGATGTTGCGGAATTTGGTCCTACCAGAAGCTGTCGGTGCAGTGACGGTAGGATCGCCTGTTGCGGCTAGTGCTACGATCGCATTAAGCTTGATGTAGAGCTTTTTCATATTACTTTAGTTTTACTTTGGTTACCTCACTTACTGTGTTGCCAAGTATATCTGACAACACACTCGCTCCAAGCAGTACCGCAGTCCCCACTACTGACCATAGGAGGGTTGCATGGGCCTTTTGGATTTTAGTTGTGTCACCAGCTGCTGTCACATATGTAAACCCGCCATAAATGATAAAGAAGGTGCAGACGATAATAGCGATCTGGGTGAGTAGCTTGAGCAGGTCTGTGATGAGTTTATATACATCGTCATATTTGAGCGGGTTATTGAGGAATCCAGACTTGTTTGACTGCTCTGTACCATCAGCATAGACCGGGACAACCACTGTACTAAACATGATACTAGTGACAAATATTATGCATATTAAACCTGGGAAAATTGTAATAAATTTCATATGGTTATTTGAGTAGATTATACCCTGGATTGACTAGCATTGTTAATATCTGATTTACCAGAAGCCATGCCAGAGACATGACTATGAAGCCTTTGACAACCATTAGGAATATCTTGTGAGCTTCCCCCACCTTGCCTGTATCACCCCGAGCTGTGAGGTACTTCCACCCAGCTACCGCAAACGATATGGTAGCCAGAAATACCGCGGCCTTGAATGAGAAGTTGATCACATTCTGGATAGTGTTCACTACATCTGACCACGAGTCACATTCTAGCCCCACACATGCGATGAGTCCTGTGCCCTTCTCCTGTGCATTTGCAACAAGTGTATTAAACATGGCTAGATCTTCTCTGCATAGGGTAATAATAGCTCATCGAGTCTCTCGTCGGCTTCCTTGGTCGAGCCGGTTATAGATGACTTGCCACTCACTACAGACTCGACCATGTCGCGAAGTATCGCATATGTGAGATCGTAGTCTGGGTCGAACCATGCCCTAGAGCGTAGGGCGGCCTTGTAGAACACGCTCTGGAATGCATCATCGCTACCTAATGCGATGATGTCACGGCGAACTGGTGGGAGCTGGTTTATGCTCTGTATCATCGACATCGTGTTACTATTAGTGAGCTCTATGATCACATTGAATGCGCCACCTGTGTTCTGTGAATTGCTTATGATACCTATACCATATAGACTACCAAATGTCTGCGATCCGGCACCGTCATCACGCGGCACCGGGAACTCTGCAACGTCGAAGTTGAGGTTGATGTTCTTGTCTTGGATCCGCTGTATGTCGCTAGCCTTGGCAAACAGCATCGCTACATCGCCCTGGGCAAAATGCTCTATAGAGTTGGGAAACGCTTTGCTCCATGAATACAGAGGCTTTGCAGGGTTGCCAAACTGGCTAAAGAAGCTCACCGCCGTCTCTGCTGGTGATAGTGCATATACACCATGCTCGTCTAGTACTGCGACTGGTCCTAGGTCATCCTGTTCTACGATACGGCTACCAGACTGCATGAGTAGTGTTGCCAGGATTTCTTTGGCATAGGAAATGTTGGAAAATTCCCCGAGCGTGAGAGCGCTCTTGCGTAATGTCCCAGTGGAATCCTTCTCGGATAACCTCGGGACGATCTGGACAACGTCATCCCAGTACTTGGGTACTCCAGGTATCCCTGCTTTGGTAAACATTGTTCTGTTCCAGTACATAACTATAGGATCGATAGAATAAGGAACTGCGATGATGCCGTCTTTCATTACAAATATCTCTGACTGCTCGATAAATGTGTCTTTGTAGTCACGAAGTGGATAGCTTTTGAAAGGAATAGTGAGGAGCCTGTTTTTTATTTTAAATATTTCTTCGTGTGGTAACAGTACTAAATCCGGTCCTACTCCAGATGCTAGAGCCTCGAGCAGGTCACGGTCAAATGTTTCTGGATCATGGTATGAATACACCACAGGTAATACTGCGTTCTGATTGCTAAGTGCGTTGGCAAGCTCACCAAAGTCGCTCTCTGGAACCGTTCCCCACATCACTACAGCAGCACTCGAGCCTGATTGCTCATTGGATACTAGGCCAAATATAACAACTCCAAATATTATCGATACTACGCAGACACCTATTACTATTCCTTGAAATAATGACATGGTTAATTCTTTTTCAATTAATTTTCTTAAAGACAATTCCATAATGATGGTTGCCTGGATTCCATTCTCTGACTTTGTCAAATCCACGATTCCCGAGTAGTCTCTCTACTTCGGACTTCGGTATTATCTGGTCTCGGAAATGGCTGACCATAGATGATGCTTCTGCCCAGTCTACGACAACGATCAGTCCGCCTACTCGGAGCATTCGGTGCATCTCGTTTATCGCAGACTGTTTGTCATATATCTGGTAGAGCACATTGGATGCGAACACCCGATCGATAGTCCCACTGCGTATATGGCTACCTTCTAGCTTCTCTATATCTGTCCATAC
This sequence comes from bacterium, assembly GCA_031409775.1. Lineage (GTDB taxonomy): Bacteria > Patescibacteriota > Minisyncoccia > Phycocordibacterales > CAIZIN01 > JANNXY01. Next base: position 8,270 of record JANNXY010000035.1, read on the forward strand.
GACTTCGAGGTTGGTTAGATGTTCTGAAGTCGCTTCGGACTTGAGCCGAGCTAGGAGATCCTTCTGAACTTCTAGTGCATACACAGTCCCCGACTCTCCGAGTGCTCTGGCGATAAGTATCGCGTGGTGCCCTGAACCTGCACCTACATCAACAACCTTCATCCCAGGCTCGAGGTCGAGGTATTCGATATTTTCTGTTGGATCTGAGAACATGCTAAAAGTATAGCACAACTATCTATATGCTTAGAAGCAAATAAGTGAGGCAAGTGAATCACCTTCACGGAGCTTCATCACACGGACACCCTGAGTCTGACGACCGAGGCTAGGGATCTCTTTGATATCGCATCTGATCACTTGGCTCTTTTTAGAAATTGCTACGAGCTCTGCATCAGGATCATCTACAACCATAGCAGAGATGATCGGACCTGTTTTCGGTGTTACTTGGGCGGTCTTGATACCGCTTCCGGCACGCTTCTGGATCTTGTATTCATCGAGCTCGGTTTTCTTGCCATAACCGTTCTGACTCATTACAAATAGCATCGGGTTCTTGAAATCCTTCTTGACCACACCGGCGCCTATTATACGGTCGCCTTTGTCGAGCTTCATAGCGGTTACGCCACCAGCTGCTCTACCCATCTCGCGTACGTCGGATTCTTTGAACCTTATGGACTGACCTCTGGAAGTTGCGAGGATCACATCGTCGGACTTCTCTACGAATGCTGCTGTTATGAGCTCGTCACCCTGATCAAGCCTTATCGCGATGATGCCAGATCGGCGGACATCGTGGAAGCTTGCGGCGTCGACTTTCTTGCCCACACCGTCTTTGGTTACAAACATGATACCAAGTTTGAGCTTTTTGCTTTCCTTTGGCATTACTAGTACCGATGTAACATGCTCATCCTGTGCAAGTGATAGGAAATTCATAATCGATTTACCTTTGGTGGCACGTCGGCCCTCCGGTAGCTCGTACATCTTGATCTGATATGCCTTGCCTTTGTCTGTAAAGAACAATAGATCGCTATGGGTTGTAGCATAGATGAGGTGCGTGATGAAGTCTTCTTCTTTGGTATCGAGATCCACCACACCTACACCACCTCGCTTCTGCTTGCGGTATTCGTCTGGGTTGGTTCTCTTTACATATCCACCTGATGTAAGCACAAGCACAGAATCAACATCCGGTACTAGATCTTCCATAGAGAAATTCTTGGCACCGTGCTTTACGACCTTGGTCCTACGAGCATCACCGTACTTTTCCTTGGTGTCATTGAGCTCCTTTTTAATAATACTTAGAATCTTCTTGGGGTTAGCGAGTATTGACTTGAGCTCTGCGATGAGTGCCTGGATAGCCTTGAGCTCTTCTTCTATCTTCTCCCTCTCTAGTGCAGCGAGTCGTGATAGGCGCATTTCGAGGATGGCAGTTGCTTGGCGGTCAGAGAACTTAAACTTGGTCTGGAGACCGGTGTGTGCAGCACCTACGTCTTTGCTTTTCTTGATTAGCTGGATGATTTCGTCGATGTGATCGAGAGCTTTCTTGAGACCTATGAGTATATGCTCACGATCCTCGGCTTTGCGCAGGTCGAACTCGGTGCGGCGTCTGATCACGAGTTTCCTGTGACTGATAAATTCTTGGATGATAGATTTGAGCGAGAGTGTTTGTGGTACGCCCTCTACTAGAGCCACAATGTTGTAGTGGAACGTCTCCTCGAGCTGAGTGTGTTTGTAAAGTAGGTTGAGTATCTGCTGAGGCTGTGCACCAGACTTCACGTCTATAGCGATGCGAATGTCTTTGGCACTTTCGTCGCGGAGGCCTTTGATGCCTTCGATCTTCTTCTCTCTCACCAGGTCTGCAATCTGCTCGATAAGTGTCGACTTGATCACTCTGTATGGGATAGATGTGATGATGATCTGGAATAGGCCGGATTTGGTCTCTACAATCTCTGCTTCACCACGACACAATACCCCACCACGGCCTGTTGCGAATGCGTGGTGAATGTCTTTCTCATTAAATACTAATCCCCCCATCGGGAAGTCAGGACCCTTTACAAATTGCATTAGATCTTCGTTTGTTGCGTCTGGTTCATCTACCATATGTACAGTAGCGTCGACTATCTCTCCTAGGTTGTGCGGAGGGATGTTGGTCGCCATTCCCACAGCAATACCGAGTGTGCCGTTCAGTAGTAGGTTCGGAACAGTTGTAGGGAGAACTACCGGCTCTTTCTTGGTAGAGTCATAGTTGTCTCTCCAGTCTACGGTTTCTTTCTCTATGTCCATTAGTAGCTCTGCAGAGAGCTTGGACATCTTGGCCTCCGTATAACGCATAGCAGCTGGTGGATCTCCGTCTATGGAACCGAAGTTTCCCTGACCGATAACGAGTGGGTATCTATAGGTAAACGGCTGTGCCATCCCAACTAGCGAATTATAGATCGCCACATCTCCATGTGGGTGGAAGTCTCCCATAGTATCTGATACAGGTACAGCGGACTTGCGATAACGACCACCGAATGTAAGTCCGCTCCTATGCATGGCGTATAGTATCCTGCGGTGCACGGGCTTCAGACCATCACGTACGTCAGGCAATGCTCGGTCGGTGATCACAGACATAGCATAGTCGATAAATGACTCCCGCATCTCTGTAGATATATCTCGTGGAACTACAGAAATATGCTCTGGTGGGACCACTGTCTTCTCCGGTTTTTCATCTTTGGGCTTGGCCATATAATGCAGTATTATATCACGAATTTAGTAAATTGATAGAAATCCCACCAGCCATATAACAAAGATGATTAATGTAAACCCCGCAGCTAGTATCATCGCAGTATAGCGCTTCTGTCGCTCGGATTTACCCTTCATTTTCTCTATAAATTTCTCCATGGTTACATGAGTGGTTGCAGTACAACAACCTCTGCCTGCTTGCCCTCGAGGTCTTTGCGCTTTATTGTCAGCTTGTCTACGGGCGCAACCTTGTCATCACCAGCTTCTTTGATAAATGTATTTAGCGCGGCCTTGTCCCCTACAGCACCGAAATGTATTGGAATAATAATCTTGGGTTCTAGCTTGACCGCGAACTGATACGCCTCCGATGCTGATAACACACCGTTGCCCCCGATTGGGACAAACAGAATCTCAGCTTGGCCCATAGCTTCGCGAGCTTCTGGGGTAATAGTCGTGGATGACAGTGCTCCTAGGAAACAGACATTGATGCTGTCTACAGTGAGCGAGTAGATGGTGTTGAATTTGCGCTCACCGCCATAGTCAGAATCTGTGCCATAACCTCTTATAAACAACTCCTTAACTTCGTACTCACCTGGGCCTTTGATAACAAACGGTTCTTTGTCCCCGAGACCTACTACATCGTAGCCGTTCATGTCTTCGTGGTTAAGCCCGACTAGGGCGATATCAGCGCCAAAGCGAGGAGTCTTGAATTTAGAATTCTTGGAAACAGGGTTAAATGCTAGGACAGTGTCACCGTGCTGTATTTTGATAAATTCTATGCCTTGGTATGTGATAATCATGTTGCTAACTATAGCAGAATTCTCCGAATCCTTCATCTATTGACTTTTTCTACACAAAAGGTAGTATTTACCCAGACCACAATTAACATAATGGAAAATACAAATCTACTCCGTGCAATTTTTATAAACTTCTGCGTATCTCAGTTCAAAAAACTAACGAACTCACATCAAGATATCATTTATCAAGGTCTCGGTAGTGAAGGCGGACAGTTAATTAGCGCTGAGACCCTGTTCGGAACACTACTTCGCGATCCACTTGAAGCTAAAAGTGAGAAGCTTCTTGATTTCGTAAATCAGAGCTTGATGAGTGTTGGTATCGCTTCTGTCGATAACATTGTCCTAGCAGAAAAGGATTACCCAGCCACACGCGATGCTATCACAGAGTATTTCAGCACAAAGATGTCGAATACTGGGGGAATTCTCAGAATCGAACCGATACACTTACGTGCATTCTAAGCAACCTAGCGGTTCGCTTTTTTATTTCACCATATGTTCACTCTTCCCCGCTTTCTCCAACTTTTTGAACAATACATATGACGCGGTGACGAGGACTAGACCTATCACTGAACCCATCCACATCTGTGGACCATCCCCCACTGCCATATGTGATATAAATGCACCGAGGAGATCGATAACTAGGCCGGCATATGCCCACTCTCGGAGGAATTTAACCTTTCGCTGCCAGATACCGATGACTCCGAGGATTTTGGCATAGCCAACGATGAGCAATACATATGGTGCATAGCCTAGATGCGCCATCAGCTCTACTGCGGCAGGTTTGAGCTGCACATCATACAACGCACCGAGCACCATAAATAGAGAGAATAAGATAGTGATAATGTAATAAGCAATTTTTGTCTTTTTCATGAATCAATTATAGCAAACCAAATTTAAATAAAAAGCCTTTGTATTTCTACGCAGGCGCTAAAGGTTACACAACAATCATTTGGCCTCCTTATTCAATTTTCTCCGAACCTTATTTCGTGTGGTACGAACATCGGGTCTTTGGCAGGGTTTGGTGGATTGCATTTCCCGTTGTTTAAATTTGAACAAGAAGTTGATTCCGAGGATATTCATAATGCGCATGTGCAAGGGCTGTTGGGTGGTTTTAAGCATAGGATTAGGAACAGTCTAGCTATGAATTTACTGCTAGTAGGGCTAGTTGTCAATGGTTATAAATCACTTAGTGATTGTGCTGCAAGATCTTGAAAATATGAGTATCCTCTGAGGAAGATTCTTCGGACAAGAGTAATAGCTCACAATTACCAAAATGGAATTGGGTTAAAACCTGCCTCCAATCTAATTTATAATATTCTGCATATATCATCTTACCGAAATCTCCATGGGTTACAAGTAAAATATTACCCTCCTTGTGATTTGTCTCTATTTTATCTATCACAATTCTTGCTCGCTTCATTAAGTCTGGAAAAGTCTCTGCACCATCTGGAGCTAGAAAGTATGTAATTATTTCTGCCTTGATAATATCTGGGGCACAGAGTTTCTCTATATCAGCAATATCTTTGCCTGTCATAACCCCAAAATCTCTTTCGATGAGATTGGGTTCGATTATAGGGGCAGGTGATCCTGTAGTAGTTGCAATAATCTTGGCAGTATCTAATGCACGAGACAAAGGTGAACTATAAACAACATCGAATTTGAGCCCCGCTTCTCTAGTTAGCTTTGCTATTTCGTGAGCCTGCTCTATTCCTTTATCAGTCAATGGTTCATCTCGGTGGCCGTTTAAAATACCATTTAGATTATCAATATTTTGCCCATGTCTGGCGAGGTATATTTTTAACATTTTAAGTTCAATTAATAAATTATATATACATCTCGTCGCGGATTTGTGTAAGTCGTGCAATCACCTTCTGATCTGTGATCTTGCTAAACCTAGGGAATGTTCTACCATCCTTTTCTACCTCACCCATCCACATTTCGAGCGGTCGTGTATCTACACATGGCACCCCAAGCTCTATGGAAGCCTTGTACACTGACGCTTCGTAAAGTGGGCGGTAATTTACGAAGTGTTCCTCACCAGGCCGTGTGTCGTCTTCCGTATGGAATCCTACTCCCAACACTTCGTATGCATAGTCAGTTACAGCACCACCAGGAGTATGTTTGTAGTGATAGTAAAACCCTATTTCCGGCACGCGCTTTGGCATTGGTAGTGGCATATGTTTTGTGGTTAGTTTTTTTGGTAATTTTAAACTATTCTAGTCATTATGCAACCAACCTGCCTTCGAAGTATTCATTGTCAATGCGTTCCACGGCATTATTAAACTGTGTTGCTTTGATAATTTCAAAAGCTTTGTCTTCGAATGGCTTAAAGCTTGTTGGGAGAATATTTATTAGCTTTTCTGCAACTAATATTTCATCAAATATTGCACTTCGTATATGGCCTAGCCTAAGCAAATACCAAGTCGCAACAAACAAAGAACAAGGATATTTCTTTGCTTTTATATAATCTGAGATTTGCTCCTTTAGAATAGCGTCATTAATTAATTTTAAAACTTCGTCACACAGTGGGATGAGTTGTGACTCCCGAATAATAATATCTGGTTCAAACCCATTTTCCTTTAGCCAAGAAGTAAATATTCCGTAGTCAAAGGACGCGTCTGGGAATGAATAGTCGTCCACCATCACAACCAGAGAAATATTTTTATTCTCTTGCTTTTTACTTATATCAGTCAATATTTCAAGCGAAAATTTCTGCTCATCTCCTATTTTATTATTTGTATAAATATGGGCATATTCGATGGAGATGTGTTTTTTGCTCGAACTCATATAATTCAGATATTATAGCATTTTTTATCTTTCACTTGCCAACTTGACCTAAAAAGGTAATATGGACCAATGTTCGATGTTCCTATGTTCTTTCCAACGCTCAAAGTTTTGATCATACCACCAAATGGTCCCATAGACGGATCAGTTAGAAGATTCTTTGCAGGAGATTACACACTATGTCTAGTGAGAGGCAAAGTCAGGCCAAAAACTCTCCAAAAACCTCGGGTGGTTGCCACTTATGCTTGTTTACATTTCTCTACTATTGTGAAGAGACCTGCAACAAATGAGAGTAAATGTATCATGCTGTCATGGGAGCAAGTACTAAGTTTCTTTGTTTTTCTCGAAGAATTCCTCGGTAGAAATTTCTCGAGCAAAATTCTCAAAGGAGCTAATCCGCAACTACCAATCCTAGTGAGGATCTGGTGGGGTCCCGAGAGTGATCAACCATTAGCTCAGATTCTTTTCCCAGAGATCCCGAATTCCCTGTTCTAACGAACAGGATTTTTTATATTATAGCTTATCTATCGCATCTTCAGCGGCATCTTCAGCATCATTTGCATAGTCTACTGCATCATTATAATCACCATCATCATATGCATCCTCTGCATTGTAGAGGTAGTCGTATGCATCGTCTAGGTGATCCTGCGCCCTGCGTCTATCACTGCTGTTGTTGGAGTCATCGATCTCGTCCTCTGCGTCTTCTATAGCATCCTCGGCATCATCTATCGCGTCTTTGGCATCCTGCTTATCATTGTCATCGCTGTCGATCTCGTCTAGTGCATCATCGACTAAATCGCGAGCGCGGTTCGCATAAGTCCGAGCTTTGGTATAATTACGATCATCATAATATTCACGTGCGTCATCTAGCGCGTCCTCGGCGCGATCGAGCAGATCCTCTGCATCGTCTGTGTCATCACCATCGTCATCTGCGTCCTCCACCTCGTCCCGCGCATCGTCAATCTCGTCGTCGACATCATCTATCAGATCCTTGGTTGAAGCTTTCTGTGAACTATTATTACTTCCATTATTAGCAGAATTGTTGTAGCTATTTAAATACCGCATCGCAAGGTTGTAGTTCCCAGATATATAAGCCTGGATAGCATAAGGTAGGTAGGTATTCCCACTCTGACTTGCTGCCTGGATAAGCCTGTTGTATACATCCTGTTGGATAGTGTACTGATTATAATAATACGTCTGTCCGTATGTAGTTGCAGCGTTTGCAGAGCTTGCAGGAAGTGCAAATACAGCGGTCAGAACCAATACGGTAAAAATGGCTGTTTTCATGGGTTTATTCTATCACCTTTCCATTATCAAGCCTCTTTGGAGCAAAGCAGCCTAGGACGTCGTTAGCAACCTTGGTAGTAGATTGATACCATCTGCCCGTAGGAGCAGTCACTCCCCATGGAATGAGCGCTTTATCTTTGTATTTAGCTTGGAATCTAGAAACAGCCGAAGCGGTGCTCTGGTCATAGATAGTATTTAGAGACAGCTTCTCTCCCTGAGTTTTATTTAGGAAGTCTTTGATAGTGGCAATGATTGACTTGTTGTCTCCGATTTTGCTATATGATGCCTCGGTGAAATAGGGACATTTGACACCCTTGGTCTTCTCACAATAGATTCTGTTGATAGATTTCTGCGTTGCAACAAATACATATCCCGTAGGCGCAGAAATGCTCCAGAATGACAGGACTTCTTTGTGGTTGGTTTGGAATCTCTTTACAGCATCGAAATCGTCTCTGTCATATGTTCCGTCTACCAGGAGACGCTCGTTCTCATAGGTATTGAGAAATGTCTGGAGCTTCTTTACTTCTTCGGGATTATTTTGACCTCCGTATTTAATGTATCCAAGCAAGTAAGGAGAACAGAGGGTGGGTGTGTAAGACTTTGTTGTAGATGCAGTAGAAGTAGCGACAGCGACTGTGGTTGTTGCTTTCTTGTTAGATCTTCCACCCCCGCCACCCCCGCTCGAGCCCGAAGAAGTGTTGTTGGTTACAGCTGTGGCGGCAAAGTTTATTGCATTATTGCCTGTTGGGTCTTCTGTAGGATTTACACCTGCAGTATACGAGATGGTTACTGTGTTGCTACTTGTTACAGTAGAAGAGAGCGTGAGTGTTACGGTAGTGCCAGAGACAGAAACCGCAGTAACACTCCGAGCTACGCCTCCTACGAGGACGATAAAGTCAGCATTAGCTGGGGTAGAAGTGCTGTTTAGAGTCTCGTTGTAGGTTAGCACCAGTGTTGATCCATTTACTGATACAGAAGATAAAACTGGAGGTGTAATGTCTACTGCGCCAGTAACTACAACCAAAGCCTTGTTAGCACCTAGAGATCCTGCTGCACCTGGAGCAGGTAGGGTGAGAGTGGCACTGTTTCCTGTACCGTCAGCTATAGTTCCTCCATTTAGAGCAAGGGAGCTTGTGGCTACATAGTCGAGGTCAG